>DATLIL010000962.1:0-3301 GCA_035539475.1 Polyangiaceae bacterium | reverse complement strand
GCGCCGGACTCCGACGCCATCGATATGGGCGTCTCCGACTTCTCGGTCGCGTTCTTCGTCCAGACGACGGACACCGGGGGTGCGATGCTGGACAAGCGCGTCGGTCCACCCTACCGGGGCTATTCCGTCTACTTCGACTCGAGCGCGATCGGCATGCAGCTCGCGGACGGCGATTGGCAAAACTTTCCCGCCACAGTCACCATCAACGACGGCCAGTGGCACCACGTCGCCATCACGGTCGACCGCGATCAAGCCGACGGGCTGAAGTTCTACATCGATGGCGCCTTTCTCACCGCAGACGACCCCACCGCTCGGAGTGGCGATCTCTCGAACACCTCGCCACTGTTCTGGGGCGACAATTTTGACGGCGGCTTCAGCATGATCGGCCTGCTCGACGAGATGGGCCTCTACCAGCGAGTGCTCACGCCGGAAGAGATCGAGCTGTTGGCGCAGGGACAGGCAGTCGACGGCGACGTCTGCGAGTAGGCTTCCCCAACGCCGCCGGGCGCGGGGCCAGGCGGCGCCTTTATTGTCCAGTAGTAAGTTGCTTGGGGGCGATTCGCTCGCTGGAACACGCCGTTTCGGAGGAGTTCCGGGTAGCGCTAGTCGCCTAGAATCTGCCGGCCCGCCGAGGGCGACTTCATCGCGTCAACGGCCGTCTACCCGAACCGGTCCACAAGGTGCTCTTCCAGTCGTCCCAGCCGTTGCCCCGCGAGCGGAACGCGAGCCTCCGCTGCCAGCGCTATCCGTGCGGCTTCGTCGAAGCCGACGAGATCGCGATGGCCGATGAGCCCCCAGAAATCGTCGTTCTCGGGTAACAAGTCGTCCGCCAGCCCCAGTACGAGCTCGCGAGCGAGCGAGAAATCGGCGCGCGTCACCAGGCGCAGCCACAGGGCCGACAGCTTCGGGCTCAGGAACGGCACCTCGAGCGCGTGGATGCGCCGCTCGCGCAGGGCGGCGATGCGCTCGAGGATCTGCCGCCCGCTCAGCACCTCTGGCCCAGGGAGATCGAAGGCCCTGCTGCCGTCGAGCTGAACATCGGCGGCAGCGATTAGCGCTGCGATCACGTCATCGAGCGCGACCGGCCGGGTCCGCGACTTCAGCCACGACGGCAGGACCATTACCGGAAGCCGCATGGCGAGGTCGCGCACGATCTGCCACGACGCGCCGCCCTGGCCGACGACCATCGAGGCGCGCAGCTCCACGGTCGGCACCGGCCCCGCGCGCAGGATCTCGCCCACCGCCAGGCGGCTATGCAGATGCTGCGACGGAACGCCAAGCGGGACGGGACCGCCGAGGTAAACGATGCGCTGCAGCTGGGCGCCCTCGGCGGCCTCTGCGAAGGCCTGCGCAGCTCGACGTTCGAGCTCGGCGAAGTTCGTGTGGCCGCCACCCATGCTGTGGACGAGGTAATAGGCGACGCGCACGCCGGCCAGTGCCGGGCCCAGCGTCTCCGGACGATGCAGGTCGCAAATCCTCCACGGTAGGTCGGGATCTGCGCGCGTCCGCTGCGGTCGCCGGCTGCCTGCCACGACCTGTCGTCCTCGAGCCCGCAGCGCCGCGACCAGCGCGCCCCCAATGAAGCCGGTTGCGCCAGTGACGAGGAGCTCCTCGTGAGTTCCGGTGTTCATCGTTCGCAGAACGTAAGGCGCGCCTTGGCAGCCGCCATTGCCCGATGAACGAGGTGGCGCTCGGTGTGGTGAGGCACCTGAGTACGCTTGGCGTAGGTCTTGCAGCCCACTGCAACCAGAGGCCGCAAAGTCAAAGCGAGGGTTACATGACGTCCCACCCATGGATCGTGCTGGTGAGCTCGATGGTCGCCTTGGCGAGCTCGGCCCATGGCCAGGAGGGCCAACCGCAGCGAGACCCTGCGCCGTCTCAGTCGGCTCAGCCGTCGCGGAGCAACGAGGGCAAGCCAGGAGCGGTTCGACCGTACACCACGAACCTCTTTCGAGTGACCGAGGACAACGACGACTTCCGCCGGGTCTTGTTCACCGGCACACGCTCGCAGCTCGTCGCGATGAGTATCCCCCCCGGTGAGTCGATCGGGACAGAAAAGCACGGTCACGTGGAGCAAATGATCGTCGTCCTCAGCGGCTCCGGCGAAACAGCGCTCGACGGGAAGAAGAGGAAGGTGGGCGCGGGCGACGTGATCGTGGTGACACCCGGAACGACGCATGACCTTCTCAATACGGGCAAGACCCAGCTGAAGGTATTCACGACCTACGTTCCTCCCAATCACATCGACGGCCGTGTTCACCGCACCAAGGCTGACGCCGCCCGTGACGTGGAAGACGAGCGTTTTGGTCAGAAGGTGAAGTAGCGCGACGAATCGAACGGAGCTCGTGGACCGATCAGTCGTGGTTCGTGCCGAGGCTACCCAGCGTGGCGTTCAGCCCGCGAACGAGCTCGGCCTTCTCCTCTGTGGAGAGCCGACCAGCAGGATGAGTCAGGAGATAGGTTACCGGCGGCATGGTACCTTCGACGACCGTTTCCGCAGACTCGCCCGCCTCCTCGTAGGGCCGACCCCACTCGGAGAAGTTCACGACGCGCCGTCCCTCGTCGACGTCATGCTGCACGAGCCACGAGACAGGGGCCACATGCGAATACCAAGGCCAGCGAGTCTTGTTACTGTGACAGTCGAAGCAGGCGCGCGCGGCCAGCTCGCGGGTCAGCGGTCGATCCCAGCGCGGCTCCTGCACGACCGGCGGGTTCGAGTGGTCGCGACCGTAGGGGACCAACTGGATGAGCAGCCCAAGCGTTGCCAGCGCCGTCAGACTGAGCTTGAACGTCTCTCGCAGCATAGACCGAATCCTTTGAAACATCCTGCACTCGACGTGCCAACGCGTTCGGGCGAGCTACGTTTGGCCGGCTCCCTGTCCGCGCTTCGAGCCTATCCGCCTGCCTGACGTCCGCGAGCTAACGAGCCGTGTGCAGGCGCTCGAGGCCATGGTCGGAAACGACGACGCCGAGACCGCACGAGAGGCGCTGAGGCGCTACTTCAAGGACGGCTCGATCGTCTGCACGCCCGAGGCTTACGGCGCGTACATGGCTCGCGGCGAGCTCCTACTGACGAACCTGCTCGATGGACCACGAACGGCCAACGCCGCCGGGCTTGAGGGCCAGGCGGCGTTGTTGTCCAGTGATGGTTGCGCGGGGGCGATTCGCTCGCTGGAACACGCCGTTCTGGAGGATTTCCGAGTACCACTCGTCGCGTGACCAGCAACGCCTCGCTTCTGCGACCATAGGCAGGTTCCGGCAAACCGAATGAAGCCCCGCGACCTGATGGCCCCCGATACCG
>DATLIL010000961.1:0-7192 GCA_035539475.1 Polyangiaceae bacterium | reverse complement strand
CCCCGATGCCTGGCCCCACCCCGGTTCCGGTTCCGGTCGGAGGCACCGGTCCTTACCCCGGTGGCGGCGGCAGCTACGGCACGGCGGGCAGCTATGCCATCGGGGGAGCCTTCACGATGGGCGGTTTCCCGAGCGGAGGCTATGCCGCCTATCCCAACGGTGGTTCCGGTGTCGGCGCCATCGGAGGCACGGGCGGCGTCATCGATGACTGCTGCGAAACCCACGTCTCGCCGGGCTGCTGGGACCCCTTGGTGGCGAGCTGCGTCTGCGCTGAAGACCCCTACTGTTGCGAAGTGATGTGGGATCGAGAGTGCGTCGACAACGTCTACGGCTGGGGCTGCGGCAGCTGCTACTGAGCTAGTGCGTGACCTGGGGACGCGGCTCGGTGCGCACCACGAGCAGGGGCCAGGAGGCTGCGTCGCGCACCCACTCCTCGCTGTCCGCGGGCTTGAAATCGACGCGCAGCTGATAGCTGCCTGGCTCGGGCGGTGCCGGCAATCCAAGCGTGCGCGTGCGGTAACGCTGTGTCGACGACTTGTGCTGGAACGGTTCGGTCACCGTCTCCAGGCCCGAGCTCTCGACGATCGCGAAGCGCACGTCGAAGCGCTGGTTCACTTCCTGCTGATAGAGCTGGAAGTAGGCGTGGATCTCTATGGGCAGCAGGGCACCGGGAGGCGGCTGCTTGCTCGGCGGAAAGTTCAGCTGCTCGACGAGGTTGAACAGGGTGACGTTGTTCGACTGCTGATCGAGGCTCGAGCCGCTGACGAGCGCGAGGAAGTAACACCGCATGGCGTGGGGCGCGGCATAGCACCAAATCGACGGTCGCATGCGCGACCGCCCGATTTGGCCTGTTCGTGGGGGCGGCACGCGCCGCGCGATCCCCGACGGGGGGAAATTCGTCCGAGCCTCCCCCCACGCGGAGTCGCCTGTGGCGACTCTCAGCCGAAGGTCGGAACGAGTCTCTTGCCGGTAGCGAGCTCGACGACCGCAAACGACGCCGTGATCAGCACCAGCAGGGCCACGCCGACGGCGAGCCAGGTGCGTCGTTTTTCCGTGACGAGCCACGCCGGCGGCCAGTCGAAGCGGTACAGGCCGTAGCCCAGGTGGAAGGCGACGGCGGCGATGCCGAGCAGCTGGAATCCCGCGACCAGTGGCACGCCGCTCGACGTGCTGGAGAGCTCTCGCACCAAAAGGGCGTAGGCGTCGCTCGAGATCGCCGCCCCGCTCAGCATCGGCCAGCGAAAGCGGACGTAATGATCGACGATGAACGCCAGGACGAGCAGGCTCGAGGCGCGCTGCACGCGGTCGAGAACGGCGATCGTTCCGCTGGCGGCGCGGGCCCTCCGGCGCGCCAGCGCGAACAGGCCGTAGCCGGCGTGGAAGGCGAGCGGTCCGGCCACCAGCGCGAGCTCGAGGGCGATGACCCAGGGCGCGAGGCGGGTCGCGTCGGGGTCGCCGAAGTCGCGGCGCCCGGCCAGCACCCGCGCATACAGGCCGACGTGCAGCAGCACGAAGACGCCCAGAGGCGCGATACCGCAGGCGCGGAAAACGCGCTCCAAAGGCGTCGGGGCCGCCGTCATCGCGTGCCATCATCGCTGAAGTCGCCGGAGAATGCTCGCGCCCTGGCGATGGCCTACAATTGGCCTCGGTTGCTCTTGCACGCCTTGCGTCTCCTCGATCGCTTCGCTGGCCAGTGGGCCCTCGCCCTGGCACTCGGTTTCGGCCTGACGCCGGCTTGCGCCGGCAGCGAGCAGGCCGGCGCCGGCAGCGCCTTCTCCGAGTCGAGCGAGGCTCAGCGCGAATACCGCAACCTGCGCGCGCGCTGGTTCGCGGCCAAGAGCGACCAGCGCGCCAGGCTCGAGCCCGACATCCGGCGCTTCATCACCCGCTATCCCGAAGACGAGCGAGCGCGCAGCGCCAGCGTCTTTCTGGCGTGGATCCGTATCGATCAGGATCAGCTCGACGAAGCGCGCAAGTTCGTCGAGCGCGCCCGCTCCGTCAAGCGTCCCGCAGGTGCGGCACCGGAGCTCGAGCTGCCGCAGGAGTTCGTCACGGTCACCGAGGCGGCGATCGCCACGCGTGCTGGCGCCCACGAGCGGGCGCTCGTCTTGCTCGAGCCGCTGGTCGGCAAGATCGTCGATCCCGACGAGCGCTCCGTGCACGGCGAGGAGCTCGTGCGCGCCGCCCTGGCCGCGCAGCGCTTCGAACACTCCATTCACGCCATGCTCGACTGGCTGGTGCAGGCGCCGCCGGACCGGCACGATGCCGTACGTCACGACGTCGCCAGGCTGCTCGCGCGTGTGCCGAGCGAGGACGCGCAGCAAGCGTTGAAGGTACTGAACGGCGCGCTCGGGCGAGGCGACGGCTCCGCCGAGATGGGCGCCGCGCGCCGCTGGCTGGCGCGGACGCTCTTCACCGACCTGGCCAAGCGCGCTCTCTCGGCCGCGGATGGCGTACTGGCGCGCAGCCTCCTGCCGCTGGCTCCGGCCGAGGCTCGCGCCTCCGGCGAGTACTCGGCGCTGGCGCGCCAGGCTGCGCAGGGCAGCACGGCGCCGCGCATCGCCGGGCGCGCCGTGGGACTATTTCTGAGCGTTGGTTCCGACGAGGCGCGCCGCCGTTCGGCCTCGCTGGCGACGGGGCTATCGCGCGGCCTCGAAGCGTCCTCGCCGCGCGTCGAGCTGGTCGTCCGCGACGACGCCGGTGCGCCCGAGCGCAGCGCGGCGGCGCTGGCTGCGCTGGCGGGCGACGGCGCGGCCATTCTGATCGCCGGCGCCGACGACGAGTCCGCGGCGCAGGCAACGGTCTTCGCGGAGCGAGCGCGCATCCCGCTTCTGCTCGTGAGGAACGTGCCGAACGAGGAGCCGCGACGTTATTCCTTCGTTCTCGCGCCGGACGAAGCGGAGCTTTTCGGCGTGCTGGAAGCGACGCTCAAGGCACGCGGGCGTGAGCAAATCGCGCGCGTGGGCGCGGGCGGTGCGTCGTGCTCCGCGGCGGGCGCCTTCGCGGGCAAGCCACGCTTTCCACTCGAGCAATGGCAACAGGAGCGCGTCGAGGCCCTGATCGTGTTCGGCGCTGCCAGCTGTGCGCGTGACCTCATGCGCGAGCTCGGCGCGACGCGTACACCGCCGCTCGTTGCTTGTGGCCTGGAGTGCTCCGAGAGCGTGCTGCAAAGCGGCGGTCCGGCGCTGGGCGTCAGGGCAGGCGCGTTCCCGGCTGGGCGCTCGGACTGGTACGAGGCCCTCGGCCGCGACGCAGCGGCGCTGGCGCGGGCGGCGCTGGCGGACTTTCCCGAGCAGCGCGTGGTCGATCAGGCGCAGGTGGGCGAGCTGCACGCGCGCGCCAGGAGCGCGCTGGAACGCGTCGAAGTGACGCTCGAGACCAGTGACCGGCGCGGCTTTGCCGGCGCCCACGTCTTGCCTCGGACGCTCTCGGTGGTTGACGGCGCCCGCCCCCCGGGGCTGAAGTCCAGCGAGAAACCGTGAGCGACGTTGCCTTCGAGCTACCCACCCGACAAGCGACCGAGGCGCTGGCTCAGCGCATCGCGCCGCACCTCTTGCCGAGCGACCTCCTGGTCCTCGACGGGCCCCTGGGCTCGGGTAAGACATTTTTCACACGCGCGCTGTGCCGCGCACTCGGGCTGTCCAAGAGCGTCCGGGTACCCAGCCCCACCTTCACGCTGGTGCACGAGCACGACACCCAGCCCCCGCTCTCGCATGCGGATCTCTACCGGCTGTCGACCCCCAAGGAGGTCCGTGAGCTCGGCCTGGACGCGCAGCGCGACGACGGCCGCATGCTGGTGGTCGAGTGGGGCGCGCCGTACATCGAGCTCCTGGGCGGCGACGCACTGATCGTCAGGTTGTCACTCGATCCGCGCCGGGCGGAAGTATTGGCTACCGGTCCCCGCTCGCGCGAGGTACTTTCGGCGTTGACCCAGGAAAGGTCTGCCGATTGAGCGTGGCTGTGGAAGACGACGCGCCGCGAGAAGGAGGCGAGAGCGCACTCGACGCGCTGCTCGGACCGATCCTCGACGCGCTCGACTCGATCGGCAAGGTGCTCGTCCTCACCTTCGAGACGCTGTGGTGGATGGTGAAGCCGCGTTATCGCGTGATGCGGCTGCTCGAGGAGATGGACTTCATCGGCGTGCAGAGCGTCTTCATCGTGGCGCTGACCGGCACGTTCAGCGGCATGGTGCTGTCGCTGCAGACCGTGAACAGCCTGCGTAACTTCAGCGCCGAAGGCGTGGTCGGAAGCATCGTCGCGATCTCGCTCACGCGCGAGATCAGCCCCGTGTTCGCCGCGCTCATGGTCACCGCGCGCGCGGGCAGCGCGATGGCGGCCGAGCTCGGCAACATGCGCGTCACCGAGCAGATCGACGCGCTGACGACCATGGGCGTGAGCCCGGTGCAGTACCTGCTGTCGCCGCGGCTCCTGTCCTGCGTGGTGATGCTGCCGCTGCTCTGCATCCTCTACACCTGCGTCGGCATGGCGGGTGCGTACCTCGTGGCCGTCAACTGGCTCAGCGTCGACCCTGGCATCTTCATCTCCAACATCGAGAAGTTCCTGGTACCCAAGGATTTCTGGATGGGAGAGATCAAGGCGGCCGTGTTCGGCTTCCTGATCGCCACCATCTCCTGCGCTCAGGGCTTCAACGCCTCCGGCGGCGCCAAGGGTGTGGGCGAGGCCACGACCCGCGCCGTGGTGCAGAGCGCGGTGGCGATCCTGATCGCCAACTACGTGCTGACGAGCTGGATGACCCTGTGATTCTCCGCGGCGGACCTCGCTGCCGGGGCCCGCTTGGTCGACGCGATGCGTCATGGCGGGCGTGCGGGTCTACCGCGAGTTAGACTCAGAGGTGGACTCGGCACGCGGTCTTTTTCGCCTCTGGCTCCTGATGGCGGTCGCGCTGCTCACGTACTCATACGTCGACCTTCGCCTCAATCCCTGGCTCGAGACCGAGACGCACTTCAGCCTGCGTCCCGATCTGACCCAGGTACACGATCTGTGGCACTGGGGCGGCCGGCTGCTACGTCATGGCGCCGTATCGCTGCTGTTTGCGAACGCAGTGGTCATGGCCGGGATCGCTGCGCTCGCGATCCACTCCGTCGCCCTGTTCGTGCAGCGCGTGCGACGAACCTCGGCGGAGGAGCGCGTCAGCGTCGTCCCGGGCTCTCCGCCGACGAGCGTGCCCCCGCCGTCGACCTGAATTTCGCCAAAAGTCGGGCGGGTTCGTGACGTCTTCGAAAACTTGAGGCTAAGATTGCGCTCCTTCAGCGGTGCAAGGAGTTCACGAAGTCCAAGCAGAGGGTAGTGCTCTGCCCAACGCACGCGGGTCGAGCCTCGTCGCTCGCCTCGAACGGCTGCGCGCCGTCGCGCGCGTTCGGCGCGCCGCGCGCTGGCCGCTGCTCCTGGCCGTTCCGCTCGGCGTGCTCGTGACCGACGCCCTGCGCCGCGGCGACCGCATCGCGGGCTTCGAGGGCGACTACCGCCTGACCTACGTCGGCGCGCTGCTCGAGAGCGTCGTGGTCTGGGGCCTCTTGCTCTATGCGGCCAGCCGTCGGCGCTCCGCGCTGGCCTGGCTGAGCGCCTTCCTGTTCGTCTTCTTCGTCACCTTCACGATCGGCGGTCAGGCGTACTTCTACGACCAGTACCACGCCTATCTGAACATCGACGTCTCGCTGTTCGCGGCGAACTTCGCCGACAGCGTAGTCAACCAGCTCTTCGCCGACATCGGCAACTACGCGGCGGCCAAGCTGCCGCCGCTGCTCGTGGCCCTGGGGCTCGTCTTCGTCGCGCGCCGCTGGCTGCGTCCGCGTCGAGCGACTGCGCGGCACGCGGTGTGGCTCGCTCCGCTGGCGTTGATCGCCGCGTTCTTCATTCCGACCCAGCACCGTCACGTCCAGGCCGCCACGCCGGACATGCTCTACCTGCACGCCGTGGGAGGGCTCGTGCGCACGCAGCTCGGCCTGACCGACCAGAGCAACCAACTACGGCCGCGCGCCAGGCAGAGCTTGCCCGTGCCGCCGCTGCAGCGCGCCGCGGTGCCGCCGCGCAACGTCCTGTTCGTCATCCTGGAGAGCGTTCGCGCGAAGGCTGCCTGCATCGAGCACGATCCGGCCTGCGATCGCACCGAAGCCACGAACCTGCTGTTCCCCGAGCGTCACGCCTTCAACCAGATGCGCTCGATGGACTCGTGCACGGCGGTCTCGCTGGCCGTGCTGTGGTCCGGCGTTTACCCGACCGAGTCGCGCGAGGTGCTCCACACCTGGCCGCTGATCTTCGACTACGCGCGCGCTACCGGCTACGACACCGCGTTCTGGACCAGCCAGAACATGATGTTCGGCAACGCGCGGCTGTGGGTCAAGAACCTCGGCGTGAGCCAGTTCGTCAGCGCCACCGACCTCGACTCGACCTCGGATCTCGACATGGGCGCGCCGGAGAACCTGCTCGCCGACCACGTGATCGACAGCATCGGACAGCTGAAGGAGCCGTTCCTCGGCGTGATCCAGCTGTCCAACGTGCACTACCCCTACTACGTCGATCCGGCAGGGCCGCAGCCGTTCCAGCCCGCTACCACCAGCAAGGCCGAAGACGAGAACACGGCCTTCCTCAACTACTATCAGAACTCCGTTTACCAGCAGGACCAGCACGTCGCCCGCATCCTCGAGCACGTGAAGAAGTCGCCGCTCGGCGAGCGCACCGTCATCGTCTACACCAGCGATCACGGCGAGGCCTTCCGCGAGCACGGCCAGATGGGCCACACCTTCAGCGTCTTCGACGAGGAGATCCACGTGCCGGCCTGGATCGCAGCGCCGCCCGGCACGCTGACGGACGAGGAACGAGCGAACCTCGAACGCAAGAAGAACGCCTTCCTCTTTCACGTCGATCTGGCGCCGACCGTGCTCGACCTGATTGGCGTCGGCGACGCGCCGCAGATCGCCGAATACAAGAGCAAGATGCACGGCCACAGCCTGCTCCGGCCCGAGCTCAGCGAGCAGCCGGTGCCGCTCACCAACTGCGCCGGCGTGTGGAGCTGCGCCTTCGAGAACTGGGGCTACATGCAGAAGAACATGAAGCTCGAGGCGCGCTCCTGGGACGTCGGCTGGAAGTGTTACGACCTGGCCAAGGATCCACTCGAGCTCGAGAACCTGGGCGTGGAACGCTGCGGAGACCTCGCGCAGCGCGCCATGCAGAC
>DATLIL010000960.1:0-2521 GCA_035539475.1 Polyangiaceae bacterium | reverse complement strand
CTTCTTCGGCAGCCGCGTCGAGCTCATGGCCATCGCACCGCGCTTCGAAAATTGGGCGAAGCGCGACGAGTGGCTGGCCGACAACGAAGCCTACGTGCTCGTCGACCGTGAGGCGATCGACAACGCCGGCGACGTCATCGGCGACTGCCAGAAGCGCCTCGGCGACTACTCGAGCGACGAGCTCGACCAGCGCACCCTGTCGCCCGGCGACGGGATATGAACGTCCGGCACTTTTGCCTGCTGGGAGCGCTGTTCGTAAGCCTCTTGGCCTGTGAGCGCGCGCCGCAGCAAACCAGCGCCCCTCCAGCCCCGAGCGCCTCGGACGCGGCTCCCGTTGCCTCCGTCGCTCCACCGCCCAGCGGCGCCCCGACAACGACCGACTCGCCCTACTCCGCGCTGAGTGCGGTGTGCGACGCGCAGCGCGGCGTCCTCCTTCTGTTCGATCCCAGGATCCCCGCTCCGGACGAAGGTCTCCGCGAAGTTCGCGCGAAAGCGACGCCCTTGAGTCCGGGTGATCCAGCGTTCGACTGCGATTTCGGCCGGAAGCACGGCGCTCGGCTCAAGCTCGGTGCCTTGCCCGCGTTGCCCTACGGTCAATGCGGCGCAGATCCCGAACAGTTCGTCAGCATCTGGGTCGACCGTGTGAAGGTGATCTCCGAACGAACCTACGCGGGGCGCTGTCTCTACGACGACACGCCGCTCGCGCACGTGCGGGTCAGCTCCACCGGGATCGACTGGTGTACCGCCTCGGCCGTCGCCGGAGAGGTAAAGACCGACAGGGGGCTGAAGTGCAAGGAGACTCCCTTGCCGGCCAAGCGCGGAAAGATCGACACCGGCGAGTATTCCCCTCAGCCTCGGCCAGCCGTCGGCAGCATCCTGCTCGATCACGCCGACGACCCGGGCCTGTGCGAGGCGATGCTACCGCGGAGCAAGACTCTCGACGCTGGCACGTCCGTTCCGATCGAGCCGCCACTCGACAGCCAGCGCTACCTGCTGCGCAGCGTGGGTCACGAGACCGAGGCGTTTTGTGAGCTCTTCCGCGGTCGCTTCGACTTCGACAACGACCACAAACCGGACGACGTCGTTCTGCGACGCTGCCACACCGGCGCGTTCGACGCCGACCAGTACTTCGTGGCGCCGAAGCTACCGAAGCTGCCAGCGGAAGCTGGAGAGACAGAGCTCAAGAAGCTGAGAAAGGCCGTTCGACTGCTCGTTCCCGAGAGCTGGGCGACGGAGCGAGTCGGGGGCCAGGGACAGCTTTATAGCGTTCGTGCACTGCAGCACGTCGAAAGCGAACGCGACAGTTTTCGCGCGTCCTCGAGCTCCGCGCGCCACAAGCGCCTGCGCATCGACTACCTCCACCTCGAACCGTTCCGCTATCGCGACGTCACTTATTTGCTCAGCGCTCCTCCGCAAGCCCAGCTGGCCGAGGAAGACACGTTCGTGGTCTTTCGTCCGCAGCCCAAGGGGCTTCCGCTCGAGACCTGCGTCTTTCACCAGGTGCAGGAAAACTTCTGACTCATCGCTACTCCGAGCCATGCCAGGCGCGGATACCCGGAATGCCGAGGTTGTTGATCCGTCTGGCCAGGCTCGCCTTGGGCTGTTCGCCGTTCAGACGATCCTGGAGCTTGCCGTAGCTGCCCGACATCATGAGGCGCATCAGCACGAGCTCGAGCTTGTCCTCTCGGGCGGCTTCGTTCAAGCGCGCGAGCACCAGCTCCGTCGGAGTCTTCGTGTAGAACGCGTTCGGCTTCTCCACTGCTAGTTCTCCTTCGATCTGCTCGACCAGGATGTCTACGGGATCGAAGCTCTGACCGGGATGGCGCGTGACCAGGATGCCGTCGTGCATGCCGGCCCACGCGCGCGTTTGTCCGGTGCTTCCAATAAAGGGCACGCCCCAGCCGTCGGCCATCTGCTGCAGCAGCTTCGCGCCCTCGATCCCCGCCGCGACATCACATCCGCCCAGGGTGACCGGGCCCACGAGCCTGGGCTTCAAGCGCGCGAACTCCCTCATCGCCTCATCCGACGTCCGATCGACGTCGAGCCGCTCGGAGCGGGCCATGTACAGATGCTGGTAACCCACGCCGGCGTGGTTGTGGATGGTGAGACTTCTGATGTTGTTGTCTCCGATGCTTTCGAAGATGGCGTCCACCATTTCCTTGGTGCTTTCGAACCCGCTGAGCTCACCCTCCATGCTTTCCGCTACCGCCGTGCCGTAGCCATCCAACTCGGGCACGACCACGACATCGACCGAGGGCGGCGCCTCGCCCTCCACGACGATCACCTCCGACTCGAAGCGCATCCACGTGTTGAGCTCGGGGATCCAGTGGTAGGTGTAGCGACCGCTGGCCGAGACGACGTCGATCTGCCCGGTCTCCTCGTGCTTCTCCATGGTCGAATAGTCCAAGAAGAAGTCACCCATCGATCCGAGTTCTTCATCGAGACCCGTGGGATCAGTGCCGTTGATCGGATCGCTGCCGGCGAATGCGTACGGGTGTGCCTTGCTGGCGTGGCGCACGAC
>DATLIL010000959.1:0-3152 GCA_035539475.1 Polyangiaceae bacterium | reverse complement strand
GCCGATGGACAGCATCTTCGTGCCGCGGCTTCCGCCTGCCAGCGCGGGCGTCGATGTCGAAGGCGGAATCACGGACGTGCGGATCGGCACGCTGGGCATGGCCGAGGTGATGCCCGAGGCCGTGAGGTAGGCGGTGCCTCCACTCTTGTGAGTCTCCGCCAGGTGCGCCAGCTTGCTGGCGTCGAACAGCGCCGTGCCGCCCTTTTGCTCGAGCATCCGCGTGGCGCGCACCTTCGAGCTGCGCTCGCCCATCATCAGAGTGCCGACCACCCGCCCGCCGGCGAGCACGATCTTGCGATAGGCGATCGTGCCGGTGCCGCGCGGAAAATCGACCAGCACTTCGCGGTCGGGCGCGGCGTCGATGTTGCCGATACGCGCGAAATCGAGATCGAAGAGCCGCGTCGCGAAGTAGTGCACGCCAGGCTGGTAGAGCGCCTCACGCCCGACCATGTTCTCGGCGGCGATCCGGCCCTGGTGGCGAGCCGGCTCCCAGAGCAAGAGCTGCTCTCCCTCGACGCTGGCGACGTCCCCGGCGGCGTAGACGTTGGCGATCGACGAGCGCAGGTGGCGATTGACCACCACGGCGCCGCGGTCGCTCAGCGTGATGCCGGAGCTGAGCAAGAACTCGGAGTTTGGCACCACGCCCAGCGCGGCCGCCACGAGCTCGCACTCGATCACGCGCCCGCTCTTCAGCGTCACCGCGGCCACCGAGCCGTGCTGGCTGTAGTGTGCGGCGGCGACCTCGTCGCCCAGCACGCAGTCGATGCCGGCCTGGCGCAGCCGCGTGGTCAAGAGGTCGGAGGCGACCTCGTCGAGGGCGCCCGGCATGAAGCGCGGCGCGCGCTCCAGGATCGTCACGTGCACGCCGTGCTCGCGCAGCGCGTGCGCCCACTCCAGGCCCAGGGCGCCGCCGCCCAGCACGACCGCGCGCCTCAGCGCGCCGAGCCGCCAGTAGTCGACGACTCGCCGCGCGTCTTGCAGCGTGCGCAGCGTCATGACCCCGGGTAAGTGCGCGCCGTCGAAGCTCGGCTGACGCGGACGGCCACCGGAAGCCACGAGCAACGCGTCGTAAGGGATGGCGTTCCTGCTGCTCGCTTCCCACAGCTCCGAGCGCGCCGCGTCGATGCCGATCACACGGCCGAGGATGCGGTGGATGCTGAAGCTCTCGTAGAAGTCGGGCGTGACCGCCCACAGCTGGTCGTCGCGCAGCTCACCGAGCAGGTAGTTGGTCAGCGCCGCGCGATAGTACGCGGGGTGCGGATCGTCGCTCAGCACGCCGATGGTGGCGGATGGATCGCTGCGCCGGAGCTTCTGCGCGGCGCTCATCCCGGCGGCTCCGTCACCGATGATCACATAACGCTTGCGCGCCAAATTTCCCGACCGAACCCTATAACACACGCACCCTGGCCCTCCTACGCTCGAGGGCGGGCACTGGGGAATTTCTTGGCCGTGCGCTCGGCCGCCACAGTATTTACGATCGGGACCGGAGGACGAGGGAATGACGGCGTCTGAGCCGATTCTCGGAGCCTTGGAACACGAACTCACGCGCGAGCTCTGGAGCGGTCCGCTCGGCGCGTGCTGGCTCGGCCATATCACCGCGGGACACGAGGCCGGTCGCAGCGTGATCGTGCGTCGAATCATGGGACTCGGCCCGCGAGGCCGGGCGATCACCGACGCTGCTCGCGAGGCCGCGGGCCTGTCACACCCGGCCTTCGTCAAGGTGCTGGGTAGTCTCGACCTCGGCAGCGAGGTGCGCGTCATCAGCGAAGAGCTCCGCGTCGTCTCAGCGCGCGACTTGCCGGCGAGGCTCGCCGCCCGCGGTACCGCACTGCCTCCCCCGGTCGCCGTGCGCATCATGTGCGACGCGCTCGCCGCCGTCAGCGCCTTGCGCACGCGACTCGGCAAGGGGGCGGGTGAGCGCTGCGCCCGCTCGCTGATGCCGGACACGGCGCTGATCGCCGAGTTCGGCGAGACGCTGCTCGCCGAGGTCGTGGTCACGGGCGCGCTGGTCAGCGCGCTGCGCCCGCAGAACGAACCGGAGCTCTTTCGTTATCTCTCGCCAGAGGAGCTCGAGCCGTCGCTCAATCCGGGCGAGGTCTACGAGACCTCGGAGGTCTATACGGCTGGTGTGATGCTGTGGGAGCTCCTGGCAGGACGGCCGCTACTGCGCGCACCCCTGACCCCGGCGCCCCCGCTCGACCGCATCGAGCGCCTCGGGTTGCCAGTGCCGGGCCCGCTCGCGCGGCTGGTCGAGCGAGCGATCGACGCGCGTCCGGAGCGGCGTCCGCTCACGACGGCGCTGTTCGCTGCGGAGCTCGCCGGTCTCGGCGCGCGGCTCTGCGCTACCAGCGACGCCGTGGGGGAGCAGATCGAACCGCTCCTACAACGCCCGGCGCGGCGCCGAGCGAGCCAGGCCTGGGAGGGGCCGACGCCGTTCGGTCAGACGCTGCTCGCCTTTCGCAAGGTTGCGCAGGAGCTCGGCGCCCAGCCCTCGTCGGAGGCCCCCACGTTGCGTCCGCGCCCGCAGAGGCGCCAGCGCACGCGCTGGCCCGTCATTCTCGGCGTCGCGCTGCTCGCCGCGGGGCTCCTCTGGTGGCTCGCCGCGGGCGTCAGAAGATCCAGTAGAGGTCCAGCTCTGGAACCAGCAGCGGATCACCGATCACGAAGTTGACCCCGGGCACGTTGTAGTTGCCCATCACGACGCCGAAGCGGAAGTTGAACGTCTCCCAGGAGAAGACCGAGCTCACGGTCAGCGAGCCCGCTCTGCGGAAGTTGATCTCGTCGGTCGCGCCGGCGGCGTGCACCTCGATCGTCGTGAACTCGTCGGGGCGCAGTACGACGTCGCCGCGGGCGTGAGCCGTCTGCGCGACGAGGTAGCGGCCGTGAAAGAGGAAGGCGGTGACCTTGCTCACGCGCCACTCGAAGGTAGCCGTCAGCTGGAAGTTGTTCACGGCGCCTTCGCCCGCACCCTTGAGATCGTCGTCGGCCAGGTTGCCCTTGATCGCCACCGTGGTCCAGATCGGAGCCACGCTCAGCGTGTAGCGATCGTCGAAGCGATACGAAGCGGCGAGCTCGAAGGGAAACACCGTGATCGTCGCGTTGCCGCTGTCTTTTTCGAGGTCCTGGAAGTTCTTCGTGTCCAGGTGATAGAT
>DATLIL010000958.1:0-18922 GCA_035539475.1 Polyangiaceae bacterium | reverse complement strand
GGCCTCTCCAGCGCCGGGACGGCGAATGGCGCCGGAGCGGGCGGCAGTGCGGGTCTCGCAGGCTCGGGCGGGAGCGGCGGCTCGGGCGGCAACGACGCCACTGGCGGTGACGCCGGGAGCGGCGGCACGGCTGGCGGTGGCGGCGCTCCCACGGCGCTCCCCGGTCCCGAGGACTTCGTGTGCAGCTGGGTGCTGGGCATCACGACCACCGGCGAAATGTACAAAGCGGGGGTCGAGGACGTCGTCGACGACGAGCGCTGGCAGATCACTCCGATCGAGATGGGGCATCTGGAAAAGTGGGCCGATCCCGAGCACGAGATCTGGCAGTCCGGCATCCAGTCCCCGTGTAGCGAGAAGAGCACAGAGCCGGACCGCATCGTCTTCAACGCCACCAAATACGAGTGGACGACGGTCGACGAGTTCTTGCCGGCTTACCTCGCCGTGATCGACAACATCCAGACCAAGTACCCGAGCGTGAAGCGCATCGACCTGATGACGTACGGACGCGCTCCCGGCAACGTCGAGTGCGTTGGCGCCGAGCGCTCGAGCTACTCGTACATCAAGACGGCTCAGGACGAGACGGCCGCGATGCTGCCGGGTATGTTTCCAGGTTTCGTCTTCGTCGCGCCCCAGTGGGAGCACCTGTCGTGCAGCGATTTCGGGCTCTGCCCCCACGTCAGCGACGAAGCCAACGCCCGATTGGCGCAGATCGTCGGCGAATACTTCCTGGAAAACTGACGCGCAGCGAGGGCTGGTCGCGCCCATTTTCTTGTGTTTTACAATGGGCCGCGCCCCCGGAGCCCGGCGCCGCCCTCGCAGGAAAATGATAGTCGCCGGAACGGTCATCGACGGACGTTACACGCTGCAGTCCGAGCTGGATCGCGGCGGGATGGGAACCGTGTGGATGGCTCGCGACGCGTTCAGCGGCGAGCGCGTCGCCGTCAAGTTCCTGGGCCAGTCCAAGGCCAGCGAGGAAGCCGCGGGGCGCTTTCGACGTGAGGCGAAGGCGCTGGAGAAGCTCAAGCACCCGAACGTCGTCGAGTTGCTCGGTCACGGCGTGGCCGGTGGCACGCCGTACATCGCCATGGAGCTCTTGCACGGCGAGTCGCTGCGCAACCGGCTGAAGCGCCAGCCCGGTCTGCCTCCGCACGATGCCGTCGAGCTCTTGCAGCAAGCGGCAGCGGGCCTCTCGGCAGCGCATGCGCTCGGCATCGTCCACCGCGACATCAAGCCCAGCAACCTCGTGGTCAGCAGCGGTGCCGGCTGGAACCGACTGAAGATCATCGACTTCGGCATCGCCTCGGGCGAGACCATCTCTACCAGGAACAAGAAGCTGACGTTCGGCACGATCGGAACGCCCGCGTACATGAGTCCCGAGCAAGCCGCGGGCAAGAGCGTCGATCAGCATGCCGACGTCTGGTCGCTGTCGGTGGTGGCCTTCGAGCTCCTTACCGGGCAGCTGCCCTTCGCCGGCGCGAGCGTGGCGGAGACCCTCGAGCTCATCCGTTCCGGCGCTGCTCCGCGAATTTCGGCGGCGACCAGGGGACAGCCAGCGGAGCTCGATGCGCTGTTCCGGCGGGCCTTCGCGCCCCGCCGCAGCCAGCGCTTTCCCGCCGCGCAGGCGCTGGTCGCCGAGCTAGCCAGGATCTACGCGGGCTTCACCAGTCTCGCCGCTCCCGCGCACACGTCGCTGCCGACTGTCGGCCGTGACACGCAGACGGCCACCTTGGTCCCCACGCCTCTCGAGCGCTACGCGGACGATGATCACCGCGTGATCTGGTACGAGAACGTGGAGCTCGTCGTCTCACGTGGCTGGCCGAGCCTCGAGGTCTTGCGACGGATGCTGGCCGAGCTCGAGATGCTGGCGAGTCACGTGAGCTGCCAGGTGGGGTTGCTCGTCATTCTCAAGAGCGATGTCCAGGCGCCCGGCGCCCACGAGCTGAGCGCCATCCAGCAGGAGCTCTTGCGCGTGAAATCTGCTGCCGTGGCCGCCTACATCGTCGAAGGGACTGGCGACGCGGGCGGCGCGGTGGGCTCCCTGCTGGCCACGCTCCGCCAGACCGTTGCCTTTCCCCTGGAGACCTTCGGCGAGTCGAGCAGCGGCGCTCGCTGGCTGGCGGCCGAGCTCGGCAGCCGCGCGGGCCAGAGCCCGGCCTCGGGAATGCTCTCGCAGATCGCCCACGAGCTGCGCTCGTCGCACTAGCTGCGAGCGGACGGGAGGCCTCGCCGGGCACGGCTTTCCGCGCGGGCTTGGCCTCGCCGTTGCATGACGAATCGGCAGGAGACGAACATGCAAAAGGCATTCGCATGCGTCGCGATGTTGGTCGCGGGCTCGCTCGTGGGCTGCAGCAAGGACACTTACAAGGAGCCGTCGACGGCCGCGTACGAAACCGTACCGCGCGGTCGCTCGGTCCCGACCAAGGAGGCCAAGCGTCAGGTCGTGGAAACGCCAGTAATGACGCCTGCTTCCGGCACCACGGTGATGACGCCGGCGTCGGGGGCCACGCCGCCCCCCGTGGGGACGCAACCGGGCCCGGAGCTCGCCGTCGGCAGCCGCGGAGCCGTGATCCTGCAAGACGAAGCGGCCGATGAGCTCGGTCACGCGATCTGCGAACGCCAGGCGCGCTGCGAGAGCGCAGCCAGAGAGTGTGACCAGACGGTGAAGGAGCGGGCGACGAGGGCGGTCGAAGGCTGTGACCACGGGCTCAGTAGGACAGAGTTCTACGTCTGTTTGACGGCCATCTCCGAGAAGGCCTGCGGCACCAGCCCGAGTGAGCTGACCGAGTGCAACAGCTCGAGCCTCTGTCTGCCCTGAAGCGAAGTTCGCGAAGATCCTTGGAGAAAAGCCAGGCTTTGCGCTGGTCGGCGCCGATCACCACACCGTAGACCACGTCTCCTCCCGAGCGCCTGCGACATGGCATCCGATGTCTCGCCGTGCCATGGTGACGATGGCTTGATGACCAAGGCGTTGGTGATCGACGACGACGACATCGCCCGCGAGATGATCGTTTCTGTCCTTCGAGACGACGGGTACGAGACCTTCGACTTGCCTTCGCCCATCGGTGCGACGCAGCTGATCCTCAAAGAAGGCATCGAGCTGGTCATCCTGGACCTGATCATGCCCGCGCTGTCCGGCGACAAACTGGCCAGAATGCTGCGCCAGAATCAGCGCATGCAGGGCCTGATCATCGTGCTCGTTTCGAGCTCCGCCATCGACCAGCTACGCGCGGTGGCAGCCAGCGTTCAGGCCGACGCCGTGGTGTACAAGGGCGATATCGGCAGCAAGCTCCTGCCTGCGCTGGCCTCCGCGCGCTCGGCCCAAGTTCGCCAGGCGTGATCGACCGAGCGGCTGCGACTGCGCGTGTCCCTGGCACGTTCGGCCCCTTATTGGCCGGCCTGCCTCTCACCGCCGTCACCTCGATTCACTAGGTTCACGTTGCTGGGGCGATGACCCCCGGTCGCTCGCGGCGCTCGTGCCGCGCTCGAACGCTCGGATACTGAAGAGAAGCAACATGTCGAAGATCTTCAACACTGGCCTGCGCACGCACGTTTTGACAGCGACGCTGGGCCTCTCGCTCCTGGCTGGCTGCCGCACGGCAGGCGACGACGCGCGGGCGGTGGCTCCCGCGAACGAGAGTTTGCCGGCGGCGCGCGCCGCGACGTCGAACGCGGCGGTGCTCGAATGGAACACGATCTTGTACGAAGTAACCAAGGCCGACGACGGGCACAAACACTCGCTGGCGGCCGCGCGCGTGCTCGCCGTCATGCATCTGGCCCAGCATGACGCCGTCAACGCGATCGCTCCGGCCTACGAGAGCTATGCCTTCACGGAGCGCGATCCGGCTGCGGATCCCGCGGCTGCGGCCGCTGCGGCGGCGCACGGTGTGCTCAGCGCGACGTATCCGAGGCAGGCCGCGATGCTCGACGAGCGGCTGAATCGCGCGCTCGCGAGTGTGGCCGAGCCGGGTCGCTCGCGCGGCGTCGAGCTCGGAAAGCGTGCCTCCGCAGCGATCCTCCAGCGCCGCAGCGGCGACGGCTCGAACACACCGCCGGTCGGCGATTACCGCCCACGCTCGGGCCCGGGCGCGTACCAGTACGTGCCGCCGTTCGAGCTGGCCTTCGCTCCAGGCTGGCGGGTGCTCCAACCGTTCGCGCTGAAGGCACCGTCGCAGTTCCGGCCAGGGCCGCCGCCGGCGCTGAGCAGCGCGGAGTACACGGCCGCGTTCGACGAGGTGAAGACGACGGGTGGTCAGGGCAGCGCCGCTCGTACCGCCGAGCAGACCGCGTACGCCACGTACTGGTGGGAGTTCTCCGAGATCGGATGGAATCGGATCGCTCGCACCGTCGCGACCGAGCGCAAGCTCGACCTCGGCGCGACGGCGCGGCTGTTCGCGCTCCTCAACATGGTGCTCTCCGATGCCTACGTCGCCGGCTGGGACGCCAAGTTTCACTACGACTTCTGGCGCCCTTACACCGCGATTCGCGCGGCGGGCAGGGACGACAACCCGGCGACGACACCCGACGCCAACTGGACATCGGCCGAGGTCACGCCGCCGGTGCAGGACTACCCGTCCACGCACAGCGCGCTCGGTGACGCGGGCGCGGAGGTGCTCGCCAGCGTGTTCGGTGACGCAACGTCGTTCACGGTGGGCTCGACCACGGCACCGAAAGACATGCCCACGCGGACCTTCGCGAGCTTCAGCGCCGCGGCCGACGAGAACGCCGATTCACGCGTGAGGGGAGGCCTGCATTTTCGCTTCTCCTGTAACGAGGGCCAGCGGCTCGGGCGCCGGATCGGGCGCTTCGCGGTGGACACCCAGCTGCGGCCGCTGTGACGGACCACGGGCGAGCAGCGCGATCCCGGCTCGTGCTGCTCGCTCGCTGCGTCGGGCGGGTAAGCCATTTTTCTGCCGCACGCGTTGGGGTAGGCTGTGCGGTCATGAAAGCATGGTGGTTCGGGTTCTCGGGGGCGCTGGCGGTGAGCGGTTGTGGCGGGCCCACTCCCGCGACATCGCCGGCTGCGTCGCAGGCAGCTGCTCATGACGAGCCGCTGCGCTTGGACGAAGCTCGAGCCTTTCCGCCGTCCCCGATCCCGGCAGACGCGGGGGTCTGGATCCATGCGCAGGCGCCGGGTCGAGACTTGCCGGTGTTCTCGGCGTTCGGGATCGGCGATCCCAAGGTCGTCGCCGTCTTGCAGAACCCTGGTCTCGTGGTCGGGGCCTTCTTCGGTCAGGCCATGGAGCGCTGCATCGACCTCGATAAGCCCGTGGATGTCCTCTATCCGCCCGAGGAGGACCCCAAGACCTGGTCGGTGGCGTTCACGCCGGTCGACGCCGAGCACCTCGGAGAGCTCAGGCTGTCGCCGCGGGCACCTGCGCGCTGGACGATCGAGCTGCCGAGCGAGGGGCGCCAGCCGGTGCAGGCGCACTGCGAGCTCTGGCACGGCGCCGAGCCCGCGGGCTACCGCATCGTCTGCGCTGACTCCGTCGAGCGAGTCGAGAGCCATGGCCGCTTCTATCTGGGCAATCCCCGGCAGCGAGCTTCGACCGCCAGCCTCAGGCTCGAGGTACCCGCTTCGGTCTACCGCGATGACATGAAGCAGGCGATGAAGGTGCCCGACGAGGGCAGCCGCGCCGATCGCGCCGGGGCCGAGCTCGGCCAGCGGCTGATGTCGGAAATGCTGGCGGAGCACCGCGCGGTGGCGCTGGAGCTCAACCTGCAGCCGCGCGCCGTCGAGGTCGCCCTCGAGCTCAACTTCACGTCGCCGCGCACGCCGGTCGCACTGTGGTGGGCGGGAAGCAACACCGCCCCCGCCGGGCTGACGAGCGCCTTCTGGGCCTTACCTGGCGACGTCGATCTCGCCCTTTACAAGAGCGGGGCCGACGCTGCGGCGATCCGTGACGCCGTCGCGGCGCCGTTCTCCGAGTTCATGACCTTCGTGCTCGAAGAGTACGAGGTCACCCCCGCGCAGCGCCGTGAGATCGAGAACGCCTTTCGCGGGATAGTCCCGCGGGGCGGAGCCTACAGCTTCGCCTCCGGACACCGCCGCATCAACCTGGAGTCGATGCTGACCGACACCAAGTCGTCGAAGGCCAAGCAGGCGGCAGCGGCCCTCGCGTCGCTCAAGACGGAGCTCGCCGGCTGGACCGTGATTGGCTTCGACGAACCGCCCGAGGCCTATCTGGCCGCCGTACGCGAGTTCGTGCGCGTGGCCCAGATCGACCTGCCCAAGCGCAAGAAACAGGCGGGTTCCGCCACGGGGACTGGTTCGGGCACGGGCGCCGCTGCCGCGGACGACGACGACGAGAAGAAGGATCCCGATTGGGTGAAGTTCAAGCTGGGCCCGGCCCCGACCCGGTTGCCCAAGGGCACCCTGCACGTGATTCAGGAGGTCCGGCCAAACCCGCACTACGAGGCGCCAGCCGACGGCTCGCGACCAGCTCCGATCCCGCACGACGTCCACTACATCTTCGTGCCGGATGGACAGCGAACCTGGGTTTCGATCGCGCAGCACCGTACGATCGCCTGGGAACGCGCGCTCAGGGTGCTGCAGCCGAAGTCGGACGAGGTCCTCGCCGCGCGGCCGGAGCTCGCTGCCTTCAAGGCCGCGCCGCCGAGCGCGCTCGGTATCGTCACGATCGCGGGGCTGCTCGGGCTCGGCATGCAGAGCGATTCGGAGCTCGAGCGGACCAAGATGAAGCATGCGCTCGAGGTCCTGAAATCGTTGCCGCGCAAGGGTGAGGCGGCGATCCCCATCTGGATGGAGCGCAAGGAGACGCTCGGCGACGATGGCAAGCCCGAGGTCGCGTCGCGCCTGCTCGCTCGACTGTCGCCGGAGGCGGTGTCCGAGGTGGTGCAATGGTTGGTGAACGGCAGCGGCACCGAGGCGCCCGCACCGTGAGAGCACTGGCGGCGGCGCTGACCGCGCTCGGTTGCGGCGGTGCGCTGCCGAGCTCAGCGGCGCCCGCTCGGGTGTCGACTCCGCGGCCGGCGGCGCAGCCTGAAGTCTCCGCCCAACCGCCGCCGGCCGATCACTCGCTGGCAGGTTTCGAGCGCGCCTGTGAGCTCGGCTTCGCGGCGAGCTGCAACCAGCTGGGCTTGAAGTACCTGGAGGCGCAGGGCGTGGAGATGGATCTGCCGCGCGCGGCCGCTTTTCTGCGCACGAGCTGCGAGGCGAAGCTCGTGGTGGGGTGCTTCAACTACGGCTACGTCCTGCAGGAGGGCCTGGGCGTCGAAGCGGATCCCGCCGAGGCCAGGCGCCTTTACGACTTTGCCTGCCAGAGCCAGCTGATGGAGGCCTGCAACGCTCTCGGCGTGCTGCTCAACGACGTGATCGTTCCGCCCGAGAGCGCCCGCGCGCTCGAGCTCTTCGAGAGTGCCTGCGAGGCCGGCGTGCTCGTGGCTTGCGCCAGCGCGGGAGCGATCTACCGGAGCGGAGCGGCTGGAGCGATCGACCAGGCTCGGGCGCTGCAGCGCTTCCGCTCGAGCTGTGAGAAGGATCTCGGCGTCGGCTGCATGAACCTCGCGCACATGCTGCTGACCGGCGAGGGCATCACGGCGGACCCGGACGAAGCGCTCGCGCTGTATCGCAAGGGCTGCGAGCTCGACGTGAAGCTCGGCTGCTACGCCTACGCCATAGCGCTCAGCGGTGGGCAGGGCATCACGCCCGATCCCGAACGCGCACACGAGCTCCTCGAACGCTCCTGCGATGCCGGGCAGGTCGAGGCCTGCACCGAGCTTCACGAGGACGACGACTAGCTCAACGGCTCGTGGCGGTGCTCTTCGGGCGGCTGCTCCTTGGCTGCCAGCGCTGGGCGGCGATAACCGAAGAAATTGCGCCCGATGATCACCTGAGCGATGGCCGCGGGCACCATCTCTTGCCAGCTCGGGTCGCCTTCACGGATGCGCCGCAAGACGTCGCGCGAAAAGATGTGCAGCAGGCTGGGGTCGTAGTTGTCGAGCGGCAAGATGCAGCCGCGCTCGACCAGATGGCCGTAGAGCTTACGCAGGGCAGGGGCCACCTCGATGTTCTCGAGCGTCGTCAGCTCACCGCTTCGAGGATCGCGCAGCGGGTAGACGTAGATCTTGAGGTCGTGCTTGAACAGCCTGCCGAAGGACTCGAGGATGCCGCCGTCGAGGTCCGCGTAGTACTTCTCGTCGAAGATCTCGAGCAAGCTGCCCGCACCCATGGTCAGCGCGATCGGCGCGTTGGTGTAGCGCCTGAGATACGCCGCTAGCCGGTAGTACTCGAAGTAGTCGGAGATCAGCACCGTCTTGCCGGCAGCGGCCAGCACGTCTGCGCGCGCCAGGAAATCGGCGTAGTCGATGCCGCCGTCCGCCATCAGGTTGCGCATCGTGATCTCCATGAGCTCGACCACGCGCTCGCCGTTGGCGCTCAGCGTTTGCTGGAACTTCGAGCGGGCGCAGGCCAGCATGTCGATGTTGACGTGCGAAACGGGGCGGAAGCTGCCGCGCTCGACCAGCACCGGGCACTTGTAGAGCACCTCGGAAGGCTGCAGCACCTCGCCCTTGCAGCCGAACATGGCCGCGCCGCTCAGGCCGAGTTGCACCAGCTTGAGACTCATCACCCGATTATCGACATGGCGGAACTCGATGCCCGAGAACTCGATCATGTCGATCTCGATGCGCTGCGTGGTCAGGTTATCGAGCAGCGACTCGAGCAGGCGGTCCGGCTCGTGATGCATGAAGAACGCCCCGTAGAGCAGGTTCACGCCCACGATGCCGAGTGCCTCCTGCTGCAGCGCGTTCTCGCTGTCGAGCATGCGCACGTGGATCAAGATCTGGCTATCCTGGTCGCGCGGGTGAGCCTGGAAGCGCACGCCCATCCAGCCGTGGCACTCGTTCGTGCCCTTGAAGCTCTTGGCCGACACCGTATCGGCGAAGGCAAAGAAGGCCGTGGTATCGCCGCGGCGTTCGCGCAGGCGTTCCAGGTTGAGACGGTGCTCGTAGCCGAGCATGTCCTCGAGCCGCTGGCGGCAGACGTAGCGCTTGGCCGGGCCGTAGATGGCGTCGCTCACCGCCATGTCGTAGGCGGAGATGCTCTTGGCGATGGTGCCGGCGGCGCCGCCAGCGCGAAAGAACCAGCGCACGACCTCCTGGCCAGCGCCGATCTCCGCGAAGGTGCCGTAGCGGCGCGGGTCGAGGTTGACGGCCAGCGCTTTACTCTGAGTATCCAGGCAGCGGGACTCCTTGCCGTCGAGCGGGGAACGCATCATGCCGAGCTTTGATCCCGGCTTGTTTCGGCGAGGTGTCGGACCGGTCAGGGTACCGATGGCCAGCCGCCGCCGAGCGCCGACTGGATGAAATGGACCCAGTCTGCGTGCGCGGTGGCGTTGCAGGTGTAGACGAAGTGGTCGTCGGAGCAGGCCGCGTCGTGGTACTGGCGGAAGGCGCCCGTGATCGTCAGGCCGTTGACATCGAAGTTACCGGCGACGCTCGGGTGCGTCGCGCCGTAGAGCAGGGCCTTTCCGGGGGACTCGATGAGCTCGGGCGACACCTGCCACAGCCGCGCGGCGGTCGTCACCGCGTCGTGTGCGCTGCGAGGCACGAACTGGTCGTCCGTACCCGAGGTGACGAAGACATGCTTGGGGCTGGTGCCCTCCGTGATCAGCAGCGGAGCATAGTTCACGGCGTCCGCTTCCTCGAACCAGTGCATCAGCAGGTTGAGGAACGGGTGATGCACATCGAGCGGCTCGGCGGGATCGTCGCACACGATGTAGCTCAGCATCTGTGCGATACCGAGCGAGCCGGCGGGCTTGGTCTTGCCGAGCAGGTTGCTGGGCAGGTGGCCGCTCGGCGCCGAGAGCACCATCGCCGAGTAGTTCTGGCTCTGTGCCAGGAGTGGTCCGGTGGCGGCGCCCTGTGAGTGGCCGAGGAAATAGCGGCGGCTCGGGTCGAACGAGATGCTGTGTTGCATCCCACCCAGGTCGACGTCGAAGTTGGCCGCTGTCAGCACGCGGGTCTGCCAGGCGTAGTCGACCGCCGCTTGCAGCGAGTTGCCCTTGGCCGCCTGCAGGTTGATCGGATTGAAGAAGAGATCGCCCGACTCGACCGTCGCGAGCAAGCTCGCCACGGTGTTTCCTCCCGTACTCGCGTCGTAGGCCTGGAGGGTCGAGATCAGATTGGGGTCGATGTTCTCCGAGTGGGCGCGCTCGTCGTGCATCACCGGGTCGGTCGCGAACGTGGCGACGCCCAGGCCTGCCAACGCCTGCGCGCTGCCGTCGAGGAACGGAGAATCGAGACTGCCGCCGGTCCCAGGCCCGAAGATCACGAAGGGGAGCGACGCGATGCTGCCCGTCCCGGTCACGCTGGCCGGGATCGAGAGCCTGAAGCCGATGCGCTCGGTGCGGGGCAGGCTCGGATCGCCGGGACCAGCAGCAGTGGGCGGTGGTTCCGTCAGGAAGCGACCAGCTCCCGTGGCTTCGAACGTGACGTTGATGCCGAGGAAACCTGCCGTGATCGGCGGCAGGTACGGCGGACTGCCAAACTGATGGATCAACGTGTCGAAGGAGCCACTGAGCAGGTAGTAACCACCGGCCGCGTCGAAGCTCACCGTGTCGATGCTCGGGCTGGCCAGGCTCGACGGAGAGGCGATCGCGTCGATCTGTGTGATCGCGTCGTCGAGAACCGCCGTGGGATTGCCGGCGCGGAAGACGGTCATGATGGCGATGTCGTCGCGCGCGACGCCGAGGTCGCTCTCGAGCAGAGCGAAAGCATCCGTGTACTCGGTCTCCGCGGGGGCGCAGGCTTCCGTCCCCTTGAGGCTCTCGAAACCCGCGGGGCTGCCCAGCAATTGACCGGCGGCGTCGCCGAGAACGCGCTTCACGACCGCGGCGTAGAGCCTGCCAGGCTCGAGCGGAAAGCCGGGGTGGGGCAAGATCGAAAGCGTATTGGCCGGAACGTAGCGGGAGGCAGTGAAGACGCGGCTCAGCGCTGGAATCAGGCGCCCGCGCTTGGGGCTGGCTGCGTCGACGTTGACGAGCAGAATCGGGCTCGTGGACGCTTCGAGCGTCAGGGCCGGGATGGGCAGCGACGCCTCATCGATGGGAGCGTCGAACGTGATGTACGTGGCCGCGTTGTTGGGGCCTTCGAGCAAGTACGTCGCCGCCAGCTCGTTGAGGTAGGCGCGGTACTCGACTGGATCGATGCCGGCCACGAGCGGCGCCAGCGACGGATCGCTGACGCTCGCGCTACAGCCGCTGGCCGTCGCGGGATTGGGAAAGCCGGCGAGGTCATCGGTCGTGCGCGAAAGCTCGGGCCAGGGGAAGGCGAAGAAATCGAGGCTGCTCGAGCTCGCGGCCGAGGCCACCACGCGATCGTAACTGGCGCGTGTGCCGGGAACTTCGCTCGTGACACAGCCTGGCTCGCCGCCTTCACCGGCGTCTCCGCTCATGCCGCCCTTGCCGCCGACGCCGCCCTTACCGACGCTGCCCGATTGCCCGCCGCCGCCCACACCGGTGACACCAGCGCTGCCCCCCGCATCGTCCCCGCCGCGATTCGAGTTTCCGCATTTCGGGATGCTGTCTACGTCGAACGACGTCCGGCCGCACGCCGCCGACGCCGCGCCGATCACGAACAGCGAGCAAACCCAAGAACGACGAGCGAACCCCATGGTCCTCCCTATTTATAGCGTTTTCGCCTGGCTGTCCCTGGCGCCGTCCGTCGGGCAGTGTTTGGGCCGATTCACACTGCCGGGCCGAGCGCCTTCCCCGGGGCGCGGGCGCGGAGCTCCTTTTTGAGGACCCGATCGGTGACGAAGCGCACGAGCCACGGCGCGAGGCGTTGGGTGAGCCAGATGAACCAGCTGTCGAGGCCCACCAGGATGTGAAAACGACCTTTGCGCACGCCGCTCAAGACCGCTCGCGCCACTTGCTCCGGCGGAAAAGCGCGCGACTTGCCCTCGATGGCCCAGGCCTCCGGCGGCTTGTCGCGGTTCTCCCGTTCGAGGCCGGGAGTCAGCGTCGTGGGCGGGTAACACAGATGGACACGCACCCCGAACGGCAACACGTCCTGGCGCAGCGCCTCGGTGAAACCCGACAGCGCGTACTTGCTGGCGCAATACGCCGAATAGCCGAAGGTGCCCATGAAGCCGAGCATCGAGGTCAGATTGACGATGCGGCCTCCGCCCTGTGCGATGAAGTGCGGCAGGCAGGCACGCGCCAGGCGCATCGGGCCGAAATAGTTGACGGCCATCATGTCGACGTAGGCGTCGTCGCCGAGCTCGTCGATGTAGCCGGGCAGAGCGTAGCCCGCGTTGTTGATCAACATGTCCAGCCCACCGAGCTTGGCCAGCGCGGCGTCGACGCCGGCCGCGATGGCCTCTGGCGACGTCACGTCCATCACCACCGAGCACGGTGCGCTCGCCGGTGGCGCTGCGGCCGCGCTGAGCTCGCGCACGGCGCTCTGCAGGCGCGCTTCGTCGCGCGCGGCGATGCACACGCTGGCGCCCTCGCGAACGAGAGCGCGCGCAAGCTCCAGGCCGATCCCCGACGAGCCGCCGGTGACGAGTACCTTGAAGCCTGCAAAGCTCGCGATGCGCTTGGCACTGACGAGCTGGGGCGCAATTCTCCGGTCGCTCATGGTCGCGCACCTCCGTAGTGCGAGGGAGCAAAGACGTAAAGCGAGACACGTGATCTCGGTGTTAGAGTGCGAGGCGTGAAGCCGCGGTTCTGGTTGCCTGGCACGTTGCTGGCCCTTGCCATGGTCCGTCCGGCTGCGGCGCAAGCTCCCGCGCAGAGCTTCGAGCTCAGCTGGGAAGTGCCCAGCGAATGCCCCGAAGAAGGCGTCTTTCGCAGCCAGGTCCTGCGTCTCGCAGGGCACGACGCCGAGCAAGCCTCCGAGCTCCGCGCCAAGGTCAACATCGAGCGCAGCCCCGAGGTGAGCTACCGGCTGACCCTGCAAACCGAGTCTCAGGGTCAGTCGGGCACGAGGACTCTGGAGGGAAACTCCTGCGGCGCCGTGGTCGACGCAGCCGCGTTGACGCTGGCGCTGATCCTCAATCCCGAGGCCGGAGCCGAAGAAAGCTCGGTTCAGCCGGCGGAGCCCGAGGTCGATGCCACGCCGCCAGCACGAGAGAGCGAGCCGAAGCCCCCTGCTCCCGGTCCGCGAGTTCGTCTGGTCGCGGGCGCGGGGGTGGGCGTGCTGACAGGCGAGCTTCCGGTCATCGGCCCCGATCTGTCCGTGGGTGCCGGGCTCGGCATCGGCGCGGGCTGGGGCTGGCTCTGGGGCAGCGCCACGTCGAAGCAGCATGCTTCGGTGGCGGGTCACCCGGAAGCCGGCGGCTCGCTCAGGATGTTCTCCGGCACCGCGCTCGGCTGCTGGGATCTGGTCTCGACGGCGCTGGTGCTCGCCCCGTGCGGCGGCGTGGCGTTCAACAGGCTCGAGGGGACGGGGGAGGGCGTTTCGGATCCCGAAGACGCCGCGATCCACTGGACGTCGGGAGCCCTCGGTGCGGCCGTCCAGCTCGAGCTGACGCAGTGGGTTGGGCTGCGACTCTCCGCGCTCGGCCTGGTCCCGTTTTCTAGGCCGGCGCTATTTTTGGAGGGGCTAGGCGAGGTTCACCGGCCCGATCCCTTCGCCTTTCGGGCTCAGTTGGCCCTGCTGGTCGATTTCCTGTGAAAGCGTCGCGGGGCTGGCCACTCAATTTGGGAGCCATGGCTTTGCCTGCTCTCGGCCCGCGTTCGGGGCCCGAGCCTACGGAAACCGGACGCGACGCGCTCGAGCCGGGGCTCCGCCAGCTCTACACGGAGTATTTCGCGCTCGTCTGGCGCACGTTGCGTCGTCTCGGTGTCTCCACGACCGCTCTCGAAGACGCCGTGCAGGATGTGTTTCTCGTCGTCCACCGGCGCTGGACGGATTTCGAGCGCCGCTCCTCGGTCAAGACCTGGATCTACGGCATCGTCGTGCGCGTCGCGAAGGATCATCGCCGCGCGCGGTCCCGACACGCGGCTCGCGTCGAGCGCTACGCCGAGGCGCTCGTCAGTGAACCCCCCGAGGCGCTCGCTCCCGACGAAGAGGCGGAGCGCCGCGAAGCCAGCCGCCTGGTGCAGGAGATCCTCACGGCGCTGCCCGACGACGAGCGCGCGGTCCTGGTGCTCGTGGAGCTCGAGGAGCTCTCCGTCCGCGAAGCGGCGGTCGCGATCGGCATTCACCCCAGTCGTTGTCAGCGGCGCCTGCAAGCAGCCAGGCGTGCGTTCGATACGGCGCTCGCGCGCCGTGTCGGGGCAAGGAGGCCCACCCGATGAGTCAGCTCAGCCCTGAAGCCAGGCGACTACTCAAGCTCGCGCAGCGAGACGACGTGCCCGAGCCAAGCATGCAACGACGAGTCGAACGCTCGCTCGGGCGCAGGGTCGCGCTCGGCGCGGCGCTCAGCGCAGGTGGCGCCCTGGTCACGAAGACGGCCGCAGGGGCGCGCATCCTGGTGCTCGGCGCCAAGATCATCGGTGTGAGCAGCGTCATCGTCGGCGGCGGATGGCTCGTCAATCAGTCGCTAGGCTCGGAGCGCTCGCAACAGAGCGAGGCGCCGAGCGCGAGCCCGGTTCGCGAGTCGAAGCACACCCGTCAGGCCGCCACCCAGGCCGCGACGGAAGCTCCGCGGCAGCCGGAGCCGACGCCCGTCGAGCTCGTTGCCGAAAAGGAGCCACCGCGACCTGCGGCGGCAGCAAAGAAGACAGCGAGCGGAACCGGCGCTCCCGAGGCGGAAAAGCCGGCTGTCGCCGAGTTCCCGCCGAGCCCCGAGCCCGCAGATCGCCTGCTGCTCGAGACCAACGATCTACGCCGTGCCCAGCAGGCTCTTCGCTCCGGCGATCCTGCGCTGGCCCTGCGCCTGGTGCGCGAGCAGAATCAGCTGCACTCGGGCGGCGTGCTGCAGCAAGAGCGCGCCGCCGTCAGTGTCTTTGCCCTGTGTCAGAGCGGACAGGCGGCGCTGGCTCGCAGTGAAGCGGCGAAGTTCGAGCAACGCTGGCCCGAATCGGCCCTGGTCGCCCGTGTTAGCGCTTCCTGTCGGGAGCGCTGATGCGTTTTGAGCGAAACAGGAGAGGGCCCCTGGCCACTCACTCTGGATGTAGGAGGACACGCTAGATGGACGCAAAATTCCTTGCCAAGACCCTGGGCGGCCTGACCATCGGGGTGACGAGTTTTCTTCTGACCTTTGCCTGCAACAGCGGTGACGAGAGCCTCGGCAGCGACTCGAACGCATCGGAGCACGGTAAGGGCGGCAGCACATCGAACACCGATCCGACCTGCGAGACGATCGAGTGCTTTCGCGCCGTGGAATGTGTCGAACAGTGCGGCGGCCCGGTCGTTCAGGCCAGCTGCTGTGCGTGCCCCGACGGTCTGCTCGACTCGCTCGTCGACTGTCCGAGCGGCGGCGGAAATGAAGGCGGAGCCAGCTCTGGCGGCTCCGGCGGGACCGTCAGCATGGGCGGCCACAGCGCGGCCGGCACGCCGGGCAACGGCGAGGGCGGCTACGCCCAGGGCGGCGTCGGCGGCGAGTCCGGCACTGTCGAGCCCGACCTCACCCAGCTGCACGCGAACTGCGACGGCGGGACCTGTCCTCCCGGCCTGACGGCGATGGAGTATTACGGCTTCGCCGGGCCCTCGGGTCCTCTCTTCTGCTCGTGCGAGATCCCCTGCGAAGAAGATCCCAACGTGTGCCCGGCCACCACGACCTGCGCTGTCATCAGCGACGGCCCTGGCGCCGTGTGCATGGCGCAATAGCGCCGCGCTCAGTCGACGCAGAGCTCGGCGAGCTTGCAGGCGGCGACGTCGTCCAGGTGCTGGATGGCGTCGCTGCACTTGGTCTGGGAGATCGCGTCGAGGCACGCGCGCAGCACCTCACGGGCGACGCCGTCTTCGCAGGCGCCGAGGTCGTCGTAGGAGTTGCTCCACAGCGAGCGCATGCAATCCTCGTGACCGGAAAAGCGCTTCTCCGGACCGATGTTGTCGCAGCCGAGCTCGCGGGCGCAGCGTGCACTGGCGACTTGCTCGGTGGCGAGCTCCACGCCCGAGGCCGTGCGCGACGCGGGCGTCATCGGGGGAGGGCTGGTTTCATGGCGCTCGCAGCCGGCGTGCAGACCAGTGGCGAGCAGCAGCAGCGCGGTCGCGCCAGTCAATCGCATGGTCTTCATCGGCCACCCGAGAGCGGCCGACGTGAGCCCGGGCGACCGTTGGCGAGCGTGCGATGGTCCCTTTCTTGGCTGAGCCCGCGCGCGCTCGAGAGCTTGCTGCTCGCGTGAGGATCGTCGGAGCGGGCCACCGAATGCTCGTGAGCCAGGAGCTCGGGGTTGGCGCTCGAGAGCGGGTGCGTGCTGCCCGGACGCCCACTGGCGAGGTTCCGCGCGGCTTCGGGGCTGCTCGGTCGCTCGTGCTCCGGCGGCTGTTCCGCCTGCGGCAGCTCAAACAGCTCGGCGACCTCCGGCAGCCGCTCGGCGAGCCAGGTACGAGTGGCGGTCTGCATGAGCTCGGACAGCGCACGGCACACGACCTCCACGTGTTCGGTTGCGAGCGGCAGCGGGACGTCCTCCTTGCGGGCCACGTCGGCGGCAAAGCGGGAGCGGCGGCGTCTGACCGCGCCCGGCGGCCCAGGCGCCTGCAGGCGTTCCGCGACGGGCGAGGGAAGCTCGGCCGCCAGCTGAGCGCGTTCTTCCGGGTACAAGCGGATCCAGAGCGCGTTCACCGTCGCCTCCAGCGCGCGCATCGCGGCGCGATCGTCGGCAAAGGGCGCGAGCTCGCGCAGCCTGATGATCAACGGGTCTGCCATGATGGGCCTCAGATGCAGAGATCCTCGACCTTGCAGGCGAGGTACTGCTGGAAGCCGCCCATGGCGTCGTCACAGCCGTGCTGGTTGATCTCGTTGAGGCACGCCTTGATCGCGCCCTGATCGACGCCGGTACGGCAGCTCGTGAGCTGTTCGACCGACTCCTTCCACAGCACGTTCAGGCAATGCTCGCGGCTGGTGAACTGCGCGTCCTGCCCCACCTCGCCGCAGCGTTCGGCGCGGTCGCAACGAGCCTTCGTCACGTTCTCTGCCGCTCGCTCGGCCATCGGCGTGGTGCCCGAGGCGGGTGTCAGCGCCGGCACCGAAGTGTCTCCGTGCTCGCAGCCGGCGAGACAGCTCAGGGTCCAGAACAGCGCTGCCGCGCCGTGGGTACGCATGGCGATTTCTCCTGCAGCGCTCCTTGCAAGGAAGAGGCCGCGTCGTTTCGCCATTTTTGCCGCTCTCGGCCGAGCACTGCTGCGACAGCGTGGCAGCGGCGCTCGTCACGCACTCTTGCCCCGCGTCAGGCTGCGGGGGCTGCCGCCGCCAGCTCACCGCCCCGATCGAACAGGTCGCGCACGGTCGCGCCGCCGAGGTTCGAGATGCGGGCGCGTAGCTTGGTTTTCGTGCGAGCTTCCAGCTGTCGCGCGCGCTCGCGCGAAACGCCGAGCTCTCGCCCGATCTGGGCAAGCGTCAGCTCTTCTGCGGGATCCGCCATCAGGCGTGACTCGGCGATGAAGCGCTCGCGCGGGTCGAGCTCGGCCAGCGCCGTGTCGACCGCGCCCTTCACCTGGCCTTCGATCTGCTGGCTGAAGAGCTCCGCCTCCAGGTCGTCGCTGGCGGGCAGCGTGTCGATCAGGCGCTGTGTTCCGTCGTCGAACAGCTTGACGTCGAGCGACACGTCGCGCGCGTCGAGCCGCTGTAAAAGGACACGCAACGCTGCCGGCGTCACGCCCAACCGCTCGGCCAGCACCTGCTCCGCTGCTTCGCCTTCGCCCAGCAGATTGGTCACCCGGATCCGCTCGCGGCGCAGCTTGAAGAACAGACGTGAACGCAACGGTCCCGTGGCGTTACCGACGAGGCTCCAGCTCTTGAGCACGTGCCCGAGCACATGGGCTCGCACCCAGTAGGCCGCGTAGGTGATGAAGCGGATGCCACGCTCCGGCTCGTATTTGCCCAGCGCGTGCACCAAACCGTAGTTGCCCTCGGCAATGAGCTCGCCGAGCGGGATGCCGTAGCGCCGGTATTTCAGCGCGATGGCCACCACGTAGCGTAGCTGAGCGCGGCACAGCCGGTCGGCTGCGGCGCGATCGCCGTTGCTCTTGAAGCGGCGGGCCAGCTCCATTTCGGTCTCGCGGTCGAGCTCCGGGACGCGGTTGGCCTCCGTGATGTAGCGCTGCACTCGGTCCATCGGTGTGCTGAACATGCTGTGCCCTCAGCGTTTCGAACCGTTCAAGGCGTCGTCGATTTTCTTGAGCGCTTCGTCGAGCGCCAGGCGAATCGCGCGCATGGTGGCGGGCGACATGCGGCCGCGGTGCGCGCCGATGCGGAAGGTGTGCATCAGCTTGCCGACACGCTTCATCAGCTCCGCAAAGTCCTCGGCGTAGGACATCCACGGCTGCTCGTCGCTGAAACGAGCGTAGAACTCATCCACCACGGCGCGATTCGCATCGAGGTCCTCGCGCCCGGCGTCGGTGATGGCGTAGACCTTGCGACCCTCCTGCTGGACGACGCGCGCGTGCTCGAGCTCTTCGAGCATCTGCAGCGTCGGATAGATGACGCCCGGGCTCGGGCGGTAAGTGCCGCCGGCGCGCTGCTCGATGTGCTGGATGATCTCGTAACCGTGGCGCGGTTGCTCGGCGATCGCCTCGAGCACCAGGTAGCGGACACCGCCGCGCTCGGCGCGAGGCGGAGGCTCGCCCATGGCTTCGGCCCACCAGGGTCGGCCGCCCCGGCCGCCGGGACCACCCCAACCGAAGCCTCCGCCCCGGCCAGCCCACCAAAGGCCGACACCGCCGCAGGTATCGTCTCGACTCATAGTTTTGCTCGTTATTTCCAGTGGTTATCGCGGCAGTCGCGCCCATGGCCGCGCTCTCGATATGTCGTTAGATATAGCTATAGATATATCTTCTCGATCGTCAACGG
>DATLIL010000957.1:0-2466 GCA_035539475.1 Polyangiaceae bacterium | reverse complement strand
TGCTGGCCGAGGCCGACGCCGAAGCCAGGCGCGTGCTCGGCCGCGCCGAGGCCGACGTGATGCTCGCTCGCGCCGAAGCGGAGGTCGAACTCGTGCGCCAGAAGGCGCTGGCCGAAGCCGAGGGCCTGCGCCAGCGCCTGGAAGCCGAAGCCGAAGGTATGCGCAAGAAGGCGGACGCCTGGCAGCACTACAACTCGGCCGCGCTGGCCGAGCTCGTGATCGCCAGGCTGCCCGAGATCGCCACGGCGGTCGCGGCTCCCCTCGCCAACATCGATCGCATCGTGCTGATCGGCGACGGCGGCGGCTCGTCGGGCATCGAGCGGATCACCAAGGGCGTCGGCGAAGTGCTGGCGCAGGTGCCGACCGTGGTCGAGGCCATGAGCGGCATCGACCTCGGCAAGCTGATGAGTCAGGTGCAGAGCAAGGCCGAGCCCAAGCCCGAACCGAAGCCGACTGACAAGTCGACCAACGGCCACGCCCCCTCGCCCAGTGCGTAGTGCGTAGCGACCACGATCAGGGGCAGACTAGAGGGTGCTCGACGAGGGGGCCCTCCTCGGTCTGGCACAACCAGCGAGCTTCCGCGCCCCACAGCCACCAGCCGCTGACTCCGTCGCGACAGGCTGCACAAGGCTTGCGCGAGAACTGCAGGACGGCGATGGAGTCGTCGGCCACGGGGTTCGTGGGGCTCACGCGCACGGTGACCTGAAGCGGCCTGGAATCGCCGGCGAGCTTGCTCACGACTTTTTCGTCGGGCGCCACGCGAAAGCCGGTGCGCACGAGAGCTTCGAGGTGGTGGCGCAGACCACTGTGCGTCGCCCAGGTGTTGAACTCGGCACGCTCGCCCTCGCTGGCCGGCGGCGTGGTGCGAGAGAACACCGAGTGCCCGTGCTCCCATTCCCAGTGCGAGGCGTCCGCACTGGTGAAACCAAAACAGCAGCCCTTGCCGTCGTCGTCCTCGCCTGCGAGCTGCTGCCGTAGCGGCGCGCCGGGCTTCACGTCTTCGAAGAGCCAGTACTGGTGCCGCGTGAGGACCAACGCCCTGGGAGTAGCGGCGCCCCGCAGCACCACGTCGGGCGGTTCGACGAGCGCGAGGTCCACCGTCCCGTCGACGCGAAGCTCGTCGCTCCAGGGCTTTTCGTCCCCGCGTTCGAACCCAAACGGCGTTGCGGCAACCGTCCCTCCGCGCAGCCAGCAGTGCTCACCCTCGGCCGCGATCTCGAGCTCGAGCGAGAGCTTCTCGCCGTAGCCGTCGGGTGCGCCGCAATCCAAGCTGTGCAGATCGATGGTCAGAGCGAGCTTCAGGCGGCTGGCGCTCTGCTCCAGAACAACGCCCGCGGCACGATACGCGCCGAGCAGGGGCAAGGCGTCGCAGCCAAAGCTCGGCGCAGCAGCCGCCGGCGCTGAAGCGCTGGTCGTATTGCTCACCAGCGGCGCCGCACTCACGCGTGGCGAAGCTGCCGACGCGGAAGGCGACGGCGGGGTTCCTCGCTCGCAGCCAGCGACGAGCAGCGCCAGAACGAAGCTCGACGTGCGGCGCGCTGGAACGACCAATCAGCCGCCGAGGAGCTTGCGAGCGCGGCCGACCCAGTCGTCGCGGACGATGCGCTCGGGCTTGACCTTGAGCTTCTCGGCGAAGATGGCGATGTCGGCCGTGGTCCAGTCGGCGATCTGGCGGTAGGTGGTGATGCCGAGCGAGCGCAGGCCCTTTTCGTATTTGGGGCCGATGCCGCGGATGTTCTTGAGGTCGTCGTTCACTGCCGCGGATGCGGGCGGCAGCGTCACGAGCTGGTTCTGCAGGACGCCGACCAGCGAGTCGCGTTCGGCCAGTTTTTCTGCCAGTTCCTCGGCCCGGAACTCGAGCTCTTGCATGCGCGCCGTGGCTTCTTCGAGCTCGGCCACACGCGACCTCAGCGCGGCGCCATGCGCGGCCTTGTTCTCGAGCTCGCTGATGCGCTCGCGCAGCGCTGCCAGGTCTCTGGCCTGCGCCTCGTTCTGCTGCCGGCGCTGCTCGCTCTCCGCGCGCGCCGCGGCGAGCTCGCCTTTGAGCTGCGCGATCTCGCTCTTGCGCGCAGCAAGCTCGCCACGCACCTGCAAGAGCTCGGCGTGCTCGGCCTGGGCAGGCGCGGTCGAGGCGGTGACCGGCGGCGACGGCACTGTGCGCGGCGGCACCGAGGGCACCGGACGCGGGATCGGCGTCTGGCGCGGCACCGACGGCATCGGCGTCGACAACGGACTGGACGACGCCATGACGGGGGCCACCAGGCGCATGGCTTCGGGCGGCGCGGTCGCCGTCTCAGTTGCGGGCAGAGACGGCGGCGGAGCGGCGCACGGAGGCGGGGCAGCGGCGGGTGACGACGAATGCAAGCGACGAGCGCTCGGCGGAGGGGGCGGCATGCTGCGCGGCGGAGCGCTGGTGGCTTCGACGGTCGAGGCAGCAGGATCGGTCGCGCTCGGAGCAACGCTGCG
>DATLIL010000956.1:0-21729 GCA_035539475.1 Polyangiaceae bacterium | reverse complement strand
CTGCGCTGTCGCTTGGCCGAGCAGAAGCATCTCTTCCCAGCGGTGCTGGAGGCGCACTGCGCTCCCGCCGCTCAGCTGCGCGCGGCGGCCGCCCGCTAAGCAGCGACACTGGTCGCGATCATGACAGTCCAATGAATCTCTGAGTCAATTGACCGCCCTGAGCCTCCATGGTGGCCTTCGGCGATCGTGGTGACTAGCAAGACCTGCGAGCTTTGCGGCCAACCCGACCCTGGGTGGGGGCACGGGGTCGAGCCCAGCGACAACGAGGGCCAGTGGATTCAATGCCCCGTTTGCGACCGAGCCCCCGTCCTCGTCTGCCGAACAGCTCCGGTCAGCGTGTATCGATGCGAGGAGGGTCACGTGTGGCCTCCCCGTGATCCGTCCAAGAGAATCACCTAAGGCGGCTCGGTCCCCGATCTGCGCCGTGAGCTCGGCGGTGTTAAGATTTCGGCGATGAGGTTCGCTTGGGTGCTCGGGATCGTGCTCGGCGTGACGGCGGTTGCGTCCTGCGACACGCGCTGCGAGGACGAAGACTGCGAATCGCTCGACGGCGGCGGCAGCGGCGGCCTCCGCGCGTGCAAGGGCGAGACGACTGAGCTCGACGCGAATGGCTGTCCGATCGACTTCTTGGCAGCCCAAGGTTCCTGCTGCGATCAGCTCAAGTGGTGCACGCAGCCCGACCCCTCTGGCTGTTACATGGGGTTCATCGCCTCGTGCACGAGCGGTGTTTGGAGCTATGCCATCCACGAATGCGGTCGCCGTTGCTGCGATAGACCCACGGACGAAGAGGGCGGCGCCGGTGGCAGCGCTGAAGCGGCTGGTGCCGGGGGTGCTCTGCAGAGCGCTGGAGCTGGTGGAGCGGAGCCTGAGGCTGGTGCCGGTGGAGTCACCGCAGCCTATGCCGGCGCTGGCGGGGCGACCGGCGGCGTCAGCGGTGGCGGCGCCAAGGGCGACGTGAGCGGGGGTGTGGGCGGTGTGGCCGGCGCTGGCGGCGCGTAGGCCGGTGCGCCTGCTACCCACCTGGGTGCGGCTGCTGCTCGCTCGACAACATCGCCACGCCACTTGCGCTAGCGGATGTGAATTCGAGTGCTGCTGAACTCGCCGCTGCTCCGCGAGTGGGCTTCAGAAGGTCCCGTACAGACTGCCCGGGCCGACCATCACCTTCACGCCGCCTTCTCGCTGGCCAGAAGAAGAAAGGTCCTCGTAGGTGACGAACTTTTCTTCGCGGCTCCACAGGTGCCACCAGATGCCGGCGCTGCCGGCGGCCATCAAGAAGATGCCGGTGCCGATCAGCAGGCCGCCGATGTTGTGGCAACCGATCTCTTGCTCGTCACAGGGGTTGGACGCTTCGACGATGCCCCAGGTCGTCAGGCCCACGCCGGTGGCCGCGTAGAAGATGCCGCCGTAGAAGGTCCAGCGCGCGAGCCCCGGGTTGCCGCGTTCGGTCTGGAAGTCGGCGGTGACGTGGCTGCCGACCGGATGCGCGAAGGCTCCCGGCAGGTTCAGCCTGGCGGCGTTGGCGCCGTTACGCTCTTCGCGCTGCAGGTAGTAACCACTGACGGGACCGACCCACTGCCCGCAGGGCAGGGTGCAGAGCAGCTTGCCGCCCGCTCCACGCAGCGTCCACACCTCGTCGCTGTCCTCGGGCGGAGGGAACGACACGTAGACGGCCGAGTCCTTCGATGGCGCCGCGTCGCTGGTCCTGGCCGTGGCCTTGGGCGAGATCGGCGTCAAAAAAACCTGGATCGGTGAAGCGCACTGGCTGCTCGGCGCTGCGTCGCTGCCCTCGGCGCACGCCTCACGTGTACCGGCTTCGCGCAGCACGACCTCTTTGCGGCTCGACTTCGCGGCGCCACCGGTGATGCCGGCGTCCACGCTGGCGCTGCCCGAGGCTTCGCTGCCCGAGAGCAGCTGGAAGGCGCCAATGCTGATCGCCGAGATGTAGTGGGTGGCCGCCGCGCAGGCCGGAGCTTCCGGGGCCTGCAGCGTCATGCCCTCGGAGCGCAGCTGGCCGGCCACCGTCGTGCGCACCGCCAGCCGACCGGAGCGCTGGAGCTCGCCTTCCAGACCGATCGCTCCGATCGGGAGCTTGGCGTAGAGCTCGTCGGCGTCCTGGATTTCGAGGGTGTCGGTGGCCAGCGTGGTCCGGCTCCACGCGTAGTTACCGGGGAGCTGACAGCCGTCCACGATGCGAAGCTCGCAGCCGGAGTACTCGACCGCGACCGTCTGCCGGGTGGCGAGGCTCTGCAGGTGAGCCTTCTCCGACGCCGGCCACTCGGTGACCAGCGGGCTCGACGCATCCGCCCTCACCTGGCACTTGGCGAGCGGCGTGGGGTCACCGGCCGGCGTCGCTGCAGCGGGCGGCGAGCTCGGCAGCATTCCGCTACAGGCGCAGGCAAAGAGACCCCACAAAGCAACCGGCAGAGCACGGAGCTCGCTGTTCATCCTCCCGGCGAACCTAGCATGCGCGCCGAGCGGAGCGCGAGTGACTATGGCGCGGGCGGCAGGATCTCCTTCATCACCTCGTACCACACCTGGCCGATTTCCTTGTGTGCTTCACGGGTCGGATGAATGCCGTCGTAGAGGTCGGTGACGAGGATGTGAGCGCCCAGATCGGCCATGAACACGTGCTCGCCGTATTCCGGATGTTTGGGCAGCTCGACGCGCAGGAGATCGTCGAACTCCTTGACCATGTCGGTGCGATTGCGGTGCACGCTTTCCACGATCTCGGACGACTGAGGCGTCAACGTGGCCACGACGATGGCCGCTCCCGGCAACGTGGTTACCAGGTGGTCGATCAGGTCCATCATCGTGACCAGATGATCCGCGGGCTGGAGGTTCGTCCACCAGGCAAAGTCGTTGGCGCCCAGGTACAGGAGCACGACGTCGGGCCGATGGACCTGCGCCAGCCAGCCGTCCATGTCGGCGCGCGTCTTCTCGAAGGTGTAGGCGGTGTGCCCCTCGTGATCGATATCGTCGATCTCCGCCGAGTCGTCCTTCAGGGTACCGAGCAGGTCGACCTTGTAACCGTCGTTCGTGAGCAGGTTGTAGATGTCGTTGCGGAACCCGCCGTTGACACCCACGGTGATCGAGTCGCCGAGTGTCCAGATGTCGAGCACACCGTCGTCCATGATCACGGCGGGCTCGTAGTCCGGCACGACCGGCTCGGGTTCCGGTTCAGGGTTCGGCTCGGGCTCCGTGGTTCCAGCGTCGTCGGTCGACGCGGTGCCGCCGTCGGATTCTTGCGGCGTGGGAGTTGGCGCGGGCGCCGGCTCGGGCGGTGGTGAATCGTCGTCGTTGCCACCGTTGTCGCTCGAGCTCGAGCCTTTGCTGCCGCCGCTGCCGCCCTCGGTGGGCGAGATGGTGTAGTAGCCCTCATCAGCCGGGCGGTTGCAGCCGCCCCAAAGCCCGGCGCCGAGAAAGAGGGCGCCAAGAAATGCCTGACGTTTTCTCATCGAGTTTACCTCTTGTGCGCGATGACGAGCATCGTGCGTGTTGCCCCCCAGGCCAGAGCAAGAGACGGGCCGAGCAAAAACGGCGTAATTTCAGCTGTGGTGGTGCGCCGTATCGAACACGGCAGCCACAAACAGACACGCACGCCGCCGTCGCGCGGATTTTCGCGCGGCGTGGCGCGCTGCCTCGACTACGAGCGACTCTTCACGAACGCGCGCCAGCCGCCGAAGCTCGTGATGTTGCGGCTACCTTCGAGCGCATAGGGCTCGCACAGAAAGCCCTTCACGCTCGAGCCGTCGTCGAGGGTCACCGTGCCGATCACCATCGGCGCCGGGACGTTCGCCACGAAGCTGGCAAACGCTTCGGGCGCGAGCGCCCAGACCTCGAGCTCGATCCCACTGCCCGCGAGGCCGGGGCGGCGCACCACGCCGGGCTTGGGCGGCACGGTGCTCAATGCGTAGAGCTCGTACTCGGCGCTCGTGCGGCAGGTGCGAACGAGCTTCGCATCGCGCGTAGAGAGCTCGTGATGCAGCGGCATGCCAGACAGATGCGCGCCGGCGACGGCGAGGTGGATCGAGCCGTCGACGCTTTCTGCCTCCGCAGCGCGCAAAACCTCGTGCTCCGTCGCGCCGACGCGCAGACCGAGACTCGCTTGCAAGCGACCGCCGATCGCGCACAGCGTTTGCTCGGCAAAGGCCGGACCGAGCAGCGTGACGCCGAACGGTAGGCGCTTTTCGGTGAAACCGGCGGGCAGCGCCAGCCCCGAGAGATCGAGCAGGTTGACGAAATTCGTGTAGCGACCGAGGTTCGCGTTCAGAACGAGCGGCTCCTTCGAGACCTCGTCGATGGTGTAGTGGGTGCCGGCGGTGGGCAGCAGCAACGCGTCGATCTTCTGCCAGGTGGGCTCGGTCTGGCGACGTAGCTCCTGCAAGCGATACTCCGCGCGGAAGAGCTCGTGCGCCGCCGGTTGCTTTCCCGCGAGGACGATGCCGCGCACCACCGGGTTCGTTTCTTCGGCGTGAGCTTCGATGAACTCACCCACGGCCGCGAAGCGCTCCGCGACCCAGGGGCCGCCGTAGAGCAGCTTGCCGGCGGCAACGAAGGGCTCGACGTCGATCTCGACCGGGATGCCGCCCAGCGCCTGCAGCGCCTGCACGGTCGCCGCGAACAGGTGTTCGTACTCCGCGTTGCCGAAGAACTCGAGCGAGCTCGGCACGCCGAATCGGAAGCTCACCGGCAGCGCCGACGCGCTCGGCGCCCGGCGGCTGAAGGGGTCGTTCGCGTCGAAGCCGCTCATGATCTCGAGCACAGCGGCCGCGTCGGCCACGCTGCCGGCGAAGACCGACGCGCAGTCGAGGGAGCGGCAGGCCGGAACCATGCCGCGGGTGCTGACCAGCCCGCGCGTCGGTTTGAGGCCGACGACGTTGTTGAAGGCGGCCGGGACGCGCCCCGAGCCCGCGGTGTCGGTGCCGAGGGCAAAGCTCACCAGGCCGAGCGCCACGGCCACGGCCGAGCCGGAGCTCGAGCCGCCGGAGATGTAGCGGGCGTCGAGCGCCGAGCTGCACACGCCGTAGGGCGTGCGCGTGCCGACCAGGCCCGTGGCGAACTGATCCATGTTCGTCTTGCCGATCAGGATCGCGCCGGCGTCGAGCAGGCGCTGGACGGCGGGCGCCGACGCCTCTGGTCGGTAAGCAAACGCCGGGCACGCCGCGGTGGTGGGCAGGCCGGCGACGTCGAAGTTGTCCTTGACCGCGAAGGGCACGCCGAAGAGCGGCAGGTTGTCGCCGCGCTGGCGCCGCGCACGGAGCTCGCTCAGTCGCGCGAGGGTCGTCTCACGCGGCACGAGCTCGATGAAGATGGGACCGACGCCGAGCTCCTCGATGCGGGCGTAGATCGCCTTCAGTACTTGCTCGGCATTCTCCGCCGAGAGCGCGCCGAGCTGGAGATCTGGACGGTTCACCATGGCTCAGCTCGCTCGCAGCGCGACCAGCGCCTGACCGGGGCTCACCGCGTGGCCTTCGGCCGCCAGCACCTCGACCACGGTGCCGTCGCTCGGCGACTCCACCGCGATCTCCATCTTCATCGATTCCAGCACCATGAGCACCTGCCCGCGCGAGACGCGCGCTCCTTTTTGCACCTGGATCTTCCAGACGCTGCCATGCACGTGGCTGTCGAGCGTCTCCGCGCCGTCGACCCGAGCGGCGCTGACGGCGGGGCCGTCGCTCGGCCCATCGCTGCTCGCGGCGAGCTGCCCGCTTTCGAGCCAGCGCTGGCGCTCGGCCTCGAAGGCGGCCTGCTGCGTGGCCTTGAAGCTCGCGATGCTGCTCTGCTCCTGGCCGAGGAAGCGCTGGTAGTCGCGCAGGCTGAAGGTCTCCTCCGTGACGTCGAGCTCCACCTTGCCGTGGGGAAAGGCCTCGCGCATCTCGAGCAGCTCTTCGGCCGAGACGGGATAGAAGCGGATCTGATCGAAGAAGCGCAGGAGCCACGGCTTCTGGAAGTCGCGGGTCGTGCGGTAGCGGTTGTAGACCTGCAACGTCCGCCCGACGAACTGGTAGCCGCCGGGACCTTCCATGCCGTAGATGCAGAGGTAAGCGCCGCCGATGCCCACGGCGTTCTCCGGCGTCCAGGTGCGCGCCGGGTTGTACTTGGTGGTGACCAGACGCTGGCGCGGATCCAGCGGCGTCGCCACCGGGGCTCCCAGGTAGACGTCGCCCAGGCCGAGCACCAGGTAACTCGCGTCGTAGACGATGCGCTTGACGTCCTCGATGCTGCCGAGGCCGTTGATGCGGCGAATGAACTCGAGGTTGCTCGGGGTCCAGGGCGCGTCCTTGCGCACGCTCTGGATGTACTTCTCGATCGCGAGCCGCGTCTGCGGATCGTCCCACGACATCGGCATCTTCACGATGCGTGTCGGCACGCTGATCTCCGACTGCTCCGGCAGCTCTTCTTCCGCGCGAGCGAGCAGCTCGAGCAGCTTGGCGAGCGGCAGCGCACGGCTGTCGTAGTGCACCTGCAGCGAGCGGATGCCGGGCGTCAGATCGATGATGGCGGGGTTCTTCTCCAGGCGCAGACGCTCCATCAGCGCGTGCACACGGAAGCGCAGCGCGAGATCGAGTGCCATCGGGCCGTACTCGACGAGCAACGACTTGTCGCCCGACGGGCGGTAGGCGACGGCGGGTCGCTCGCTCGTGGGGCCGAGCTCGCGCAGCACGGCGCGCCGCTCGCTGACGGCTTCGAGCAGGGGCTTCGAGGCCGCTTTGCGCAGTGACAACGACGTGAGCTGCTCGTGCTCGAGCGCAGCGGCTTGCTCCGCGCTGATCGGCACGAAGCGCACGCGCGCCCCGGGCTTGAGCTGGCCGAGCTTCCACAGCTCCGCGGCGACGACGGTGCCGGGGCAGACGAAGCCGCCCAGGCTCGGGCCGTCGGGGCCGAGCAGGATCGGCATGTCGCCGGTGAAATCGATGGTGCCGATGGCGTAGGCGTTGTCGTGCAGGTTCGACGGATGCAGCCCGGCCTCGCCGCCGTCGGCGCGCGCCCACTCGGGCTTGGGCCCGATCAACCGCACGCCCGTGCGCGCCGAGTTGTAGTGCACCTCGTACGCGGTCGAGAAAAGGGCGCTGATGTCAGCCGGGGTGAAGAAATCGGGCGCGCCGTGCGGGCCGTAGATCACGCCGAGCTGCCACTCGTCGCCGAGCTGGGGGACGAGCTCCTGCGGCAGCGCCATCGGCTCGGCGTCGACCGAGCCCGATGCCGCGAGGTGCAGCACGTCGCCCTTGCGCAGCGCGCGCCCGCCGTGGCCGCCGAAGCCGCCGAGCGTGAACGTGGAGCGACTGCCGAGGTATTCCGGCACGTCGAAGCCGTGCCGCACGGCGAGGTAGGCGCGGCATCCCGAGCCGGCGACGGCGCCGATCTTCAGCGTCTGGCCGCGCTTCACGCTAACGGGGGTGAAGTACTCGACCGGCTCGCCGTCGAGCGTCGCCGCGAGCCTGGCACCCGCCAGCGCCACGATCGCGTCGGTCGCGAACAGGAGCGTGGGCCCGGAGACGGTGATCTCGAGCGCCGGTGCGCCCGGCACGTTGCCGACCACGCGGTTGGCCAGCCGGAAATGCAGGTCGTCCATTGGCCCGGACGGCGGCACGCCGATGTCCCAGTAGCCGAGCCGACCCGGCCAGTCCTGCACCGTGGTGAGCGTGCCTGGGCTCAGCACCTCCACGCTCGCGCTCGTCCAGCGCCTGGCGCCGAGCGTCGCGGTGATTGTCTGCCCCGCGCGCACGGTCTCGTCGCGCGCCAGCGAGCGCAGGTAGGCGAGGTTGGTCTCGATGCCGCCGAGGCGCGTCTGATCGAGCGCGCTGGCCAGGCGATCGAGCGCCTGCTCGCGGCTCTCGCCGTGCGCGATGACCTTGGCCAGCATCGGATCGTAGAAGCCGGAGATCTCGCTGCCCAGGGCCACCCAGCCGTCGACGCGGACGTCTTCCGGGAAGCTCGCCTCGGTCAGCGTGCCAGCGCACGGCTTGAAGTCGCGCGCCGGATCCTCGGCGTAGATCCTGACTTCCACGGCGTGACCGCGGAGCACCGGTGGGGTGTCTAGCGGTAGTGACTCGCCGGCAGCGAGACGCAGCATCCACTCGACCAGATCGACGCCCGTCACGAGCTCGGTCACCGGGTGCTCGACCTGCAGGCGCGTGTTCACCTCGAGGAAGTAGAACTTCTCTTCCGCGTCGTCGTAGACGAACTCGACCGTGCCCGCCGAGCGGTAGCTCACGCTCTTGCCGAGCTTCACCGCCGCCGCGAGCAAAGCCTCACGCGATTCCGGACGCAGCCGCGGCGCCGGCGTCTCCTCGATCACCTTCTGGTTGCGCCGCTGCGCCGAGCAGTCGCGCTCGCCGAGCGCCAGCACCCGGCCCTTGCCGTCGCCGAAGAGCTGCACCTCGATGTGGCGCGCGCGCTGCACGAACTTCTCGAGGAACAGGCCGCCCTCGGCGAAGTTCTTCTTGGCCAGCGCCTGCACGGCCTCGAACACGCGCGGCAGATCGCCGGGCTCACGGCAGAGTTGCATGCCGATGCCACCGCCGCCGGCCGTGCTCTTGAGCATCAGCGGATAGCCGATGCGCTCGGCGGCCGTGCTCGCCTCGTCGACGCTGGCGAGCAGCGAAGTGCCTGGCAGGAGCGGCACGCCGAGCTCGAGCGCCAGCGCCCGCGCGGCGTGCTTGAGACCGAACCTTCGCATCTGCTCGGGCGTCGGACCCACGAAGGCGAGGCCACGCGCCTCCACCGCTGCGGCGAAATCGGCGTTCTCGCTCAGGAAGCCGTAGCCCGGGTGGATGGCCTCGGCGCCCGTGCGTTCGGCGGCGGCGAGGATGGCCTCCACGTTCAGGTAGCTCCTGGCTGCCGGCGCCGGACCGATGCACACGCTCTCGTCGGCTTCGAGCACGTGGCGGGCATGGCGATCGGCCTCGGAGTAAACGGCGACCGAGCCCACGCCCAGACGGCGCAGCGTGCGCTCTACACGACAGGCGATCTCGCCGCGATTGGCGATCAAAACCTTCTTGAACATGACCTGCCTCAATCCCAGACGAGGATGCGCACCGGCGTCGGGTTGTACGCGTTGCACGGATTGTTGAGCTGCGGACAGTTCGAGATCAGCACCATCACGTCGCGTTCGGCGCGGAGCTCCACGTAGCGCCCTGGGGCGGAGATGCCGTCTTCGAACGTCAGACCGCCCTCGGGCGTGACCGGCACGTTCATGAAGAAGTTGATGTTCGCCGTCAGGTCCCGCTTGCTCATCAACGGCCGCTTGTGCTGGATTTCGAGCAAGAAGTTGTCACGGCAGTTGTGCATGAACTTCTTCTCGATCGCGTAGCGAACCTGGTTGCTCTCCGCAGCGCAGGCTCCGCCCAGCGTGTCGTGCCGGCCGCAGGTGTCGGCCACGATCGTGAGCAGCACGTTGCCCTCGCTCGAGAGCAGCTGCGTGCCCGTGGTGAGGTAGATGTTGCCCTGCTCGCGGATCGTGTCGACGGCGCTGTAGCGATCCGTGGGATCGGCGCTGTCGTAGAACAAGGTGTCGACTGCCTGATTGCCTTCGAGGTCGACGATGCGCAGGGTCTGTCCGCGCTTGAGCTCCTTGCTGTAGCCACAGCCGGAGTCGAGCACGTGGTCGTAAACGGCCTTCTGGGGCTCGAGCGTGCTTTCTTTGAGCGGCATGATCTCTCTTCCTCTCACAGAAAGTAGCGTTCGGTCAGGGTGAAGCCGCGCTCGTTTTCCGAGCAGTTCTTGCGGCAGTGGTCGTCCACCGCCGCGCTCGGCTTGCGGATCTCGAGCGCCACCGGTTTGGGCGCATAACTTGCCGACGGATCCAGGGGATGCGGCGTGTTCGACAGCACGAGCAGCGTGTCGAGCCCGGCGCGTAGCGTGACCGAGTCACCCGCCTTCGAGTTGCCGGCTGACCAGCCCAGGTTGCCGTCAGCGTCCACCGCCACCTTCACGAAGAAGTTCACGTTGGCCACGATGTCGCGCTTGCCCATGCCGTACTTGGCGAGCTCGGTCAGAAAATTGTCGCGCGTGTTGCGGTGGAAATCGTTGCGCAGCTTCTGGTAGCTGCCGCCGCCGTACTTCTTTTCCGTCCAGCGCGCGTCGGCGTGACCGCTGATGGTGTCGTGCCAGCCGCACGTGTCGGCCACCACCGAGCACAAGACGCGCCCCATGTCCGAGAAGATCACGTCGCCTGCCGTCAGCCGCGCGATGTGCTGGGCCTTGAGCGTGTCGGGCATGTTGTAACGCTCGAGCAACAGGTCGGCGTTGTAAAAGAGGGCGGCCACGCTGGCGCCGCCCTCCACGTCGACGAGCTTGAGCGTCTGGCCGCGCTTGAGCACGCGCGACCACATCTGCCCGCCGCGTAGCGCCTCCGAGAGCAGAAGCTCGCCTTCTTCCAGGGTAGGTTGAGACATTCGAATCTCCTAAACCCCGGGTCGTCCCGGATTTCGCCCTTGTCTTTGCACCGGGTCGTCCCGGCGAGGCGGCGGGTTGTTAGCGCGCTTTCTACGCGCCCGCAGCCCGGATCATCTCCGGGCTGTGTTTCCCCGAGGTTTCGCGCCCCGGGTTAGGACGACAAATTAGTAGCTCCCGCCGACGCCCTCGTCCGCGCTGCCGGCGTAGCCGCTGTAGCCCCCTCCCGTGCCGCCGTAGCCTCCGTAGCCGATGTCCAGATCATCGGGCGTTTCGTAAACCTGAATGTCGACGTTGAGCTTGCCGTTCATCCAGATCGAGCGCTCGCCCAGACCGAACTCGTACTCTGCCCAGCTGGTCGAACGACGTGAGATCCATACCCACTGCTGCTCCGAGGAGAGCAACGTCGCTTCGACGGTCTCGGCGCCGCTGTCATCGACCTTCTCCAGACGCCAGTCAGGTTGCAGCCTCAGCGTGTAGTAGCCCTCTTCGAGGTCGACGACGATGGACGTTGCATCGGGGTCGTCCTCACTGCTGACGACGATCGGCTCCGGCGCTCCGGGGCTCCCGCCGGCGCCGCTGCCGGCATAGCCGTAGTAGTCCCAGTAGTACGGAGCGATCTCGAACGTCGCGTCGCGCAAGCGATACTGCGTGCCCGAGGGACCGAAGGTCGTCAGGGGAAGCGCGAGCTCGCCCATACTCTCCTCGGGTTTCTGATCACTCGTGCTCGAACAACCCATCGCCCCCAGAGCCAGCAACACCGCGCCCGAACAAACCACACCCTTCAAACATTTCATTGTCGAATCGCCTCCCAAACCGTGGTCGCGGACTCCGGCTCGCAGCGAGCGCGGCCCCGTCGACCGACCTGTCCGCAGCTACAGCAAGGTCCGCGCCAGCACTGAAATCGCGCAAATCACGCGCAGGTGGCTTTTGGCGCTGACAGCCGGATCCGTGCGCGGCTCAGGCTGACACAGGCTGACACAGCGCATCCCGAGCTGTTACTGTGCCGGGCGAGCCGAGATGTTCGCTGCACCCTTTGCTCGTTGGCACGCCATTCCATTCTGCGTTGTGCTCGCAGCCTGCGGCAACGACGCTGGCCGAGAGCCCTCGGAGCCGGCCGGAGAGAAGGGCGGCACCTCGGGCAGCGGCGGCGTCCAGGGCGTGGGTGGATCGACGCAGAGCGGTGGCACCGGCGGTGGCGGAGCATCGGGCGGTCTCAGCGGAGGCGCGAGCGGCACGAGCGGCGCCGGGGGAGGCGGAGAGCCCGTGAGCGTCGCGCTCTACGAGGCCGAGCGAGCCTTCTTCACGGGGGCGTCGACCACTGCCACGGTGATCGCGGACTTTACCGGCAGCGGCTACGTCGAGCTCTCCGCGCCCGATCGCGTCGTCTTCACCGTGCACGTGACCGAGGGCGGCGCCGTCGACTACAGCCTGCGCTACGCGAACCCGACCGCCGCCAGCGGCGAGCTCGCGCTCGTGGTGAACGGCGCAAGAACCAGCGCGATCCCGCTCGAGCCGAGCGCCACTGCGCTTTCGCCCCACGAAGATACGGTGGCGCTGCGGCCCGGGCTCAACACGGTCGCGGTCGTGCTGGAGTCCGATCTCGGCGGAGCCATCGCCATCGATCACCTGGAGCTCTCCCGGCCCGGCAGCTTCGCCGCTCGCGGGGCGACCGTGCCGTTCATCGCCTACGAAGCCGAAGACGGGACGACCAGCGGCACCATGCTCGGGCCCGACCGGACCTACGGCACTGTCGCCGCGGAGGCTTCCGGACGCAGGGCGGTGGAGCTCGCGGCCAATGGCGCGTACGTGGAGCAAACGGTGAGCAGCGCTGCCAACGCGCTCGTGGTGCGCTACTCGATGCCGGACGCACCGGCAGGCGGAGGCCTCGAAGGGTCGCTGGGCGTGCTCGTCGACGGCGAAAAGCGCGGCTCACTGGCGCTGTCGTCGAAGTACGCGTGGCTCTACGGCGCGTACCCTTACGACAACGATCCGGCTCACGGCGAGCCGCACCGCTACTTCGACGAGGCGCGTCTGCTGATCGGAGACATTCCAGCTGGCGCCAGCGTTCGTCTGCAGAAAGAGGACGGCGACGCCATTCCGTACGTGGTCGATCTGCTGGAGCTCGAGACGGTGGGCGAGCCGTTGCCCCAGCCCGAGGGCTCGCTCTCGATCGTGAGCTACGGCGCCGGCGCGGACGACCAGGTCGACGACACGCAGGCCATCCAGGCCGCCATCGCCGACGCCAGCGCTCAGGGCAAGGACGTCTTCATTCCGGTCGGGGAGTTCCTGCTCACCTCGCGTCTCGATCTGCCGGCCGTCACGCTGCGCGGCGCCGGGCCCTGGTACTCGGTCCTGCGCGGAGAAAGCGGCAAGGGCGGCTTCAACGGCACGGGCGGTCAGGTAGCGCTTCTCGACTTCGCCCTCTTCGGTGACGTCAGCTATCGCGACGACGCTGCCTTCGACGCCGGGGTCGACGGCAAGCTCGGCGCCGGCTCACTGATCCAGAACGTCTGGTTCGAGCACACCAAGGTTGGTGTCTGGACCATCGGCGCTGCCGACACCCTGATCGTCGACTGCAGGATCCGCGACACCTTCGCCGACGGCATCAATTTCACGGGCGGCACGCTGCGCTCAATGGTCGAGCACGTGCACCTGCGCAACACCGGCGACGACGCGCTCGCCATGTGGTCGAACGGCAGCGCAAACCAGGCCAATACCTACCGCTTCAACAGCGTCAGCCTGCCCATCCTCGCCAACGGCATCGGCATCTACGGCGGTAACGATCTCAGGATCGAAGACAACCAGATCGCCGACACCGTGTTCGCGTCGGCCGGCATCGCGATCAGCACCCGCGCCGAGTTCAATCCGCTGCCGTTCGGCGGCACCACGACCGTCGAGCGCAACACCCTGACGCGAACCGGCGGCTACGAGCCCAACTGGCAGGCCGAGTTCGGCGGGCTCTGGATCTTCGCCAACCTGAGCGCCATCGACTCGAACCTCGTGGTGCGCGACGTGGATATCCTCGACAGTACCTACCAGGGCCTGCTGCTCAGCGGCGAACAGGGCGTCGAAAATGCGCTGTTCGAGCGCGTGACCGTCGCCGGCGCCTCCACCTTCGGCATCGAGGTCGCGACGTCGGGCTCGGCTACCTTCAGCGATGTCACCGTCAGCTCGGCGACGGCCGGCGGTGCGACAATCGCGACCGAATTCCAGGCCGTGAAGGGATCCGGCAACACGGGTTGGTAGATCGACTATGGTGGCTCGTGCCGTCATGACTCGTCGCGGCGCAGCATCGGTCGTTGCAGCCCTGTTCCTCGCTGCCCCGGCCTGCACATCGAGTTCGACCGGCTCGCAACATGACGCCGCCAGCGGAGCCGGAGGGAGCGTCGGTGGTGGCGGCTCACCGACGACGACAGCGGGCACCGGTGGCGGTGCAGGCAGCGGCCCTGCTGGCTCGAGCTCCGGCGGCCTCTCCGGCGCGGCGGGTAGCAGCGAGGCTGGCGCCGCGGGTGCGGAGAACACCGCCGGAGACGGTGCGACCTGTTCGGTCTGTGACGCGTACGCCGAGCCGCAGGCTCTGGGGACCGTCGCGGACGCCCGGCTCGACGCGCTCTCGGGCATGGCCGCCAGCTGGCGGAACCCTGGTGTGCTCTTCGTTCACAACGATCGCGACCAGGCGCGCTTCTTCGCCATGAGCGAGAGCGGGGAGCTCTTGCAGACCTTCGACATCAGCGGCGCCAGCGTGAGCGACATCGAAGACATCGCCGTCGGGCCTTGCGCCGCCGGCAGCTGCGTGTACATCGCCGACATCGGCGACAACGTGACGCCGCGCACCGAGTACGTCATCGTTCGCGTCGAGGAACCCCTCGTCGATGCCGCGGGGCCGATCGAGGTTGCGCTCGCTGATTTCGAGCAACTCAGCTACTCGTATCCAGACGGCACGCACAACGGCGAGTCATTGCTCGCCGACCCCGCCACGGGCGACCTGTTCGTGATCAGCAAGCTCGCTGCGGGCATGCCCAGCAGCGCCTACCACCTGCCCGCGTTCGGCGGGGACGGCGATGCGAGCAAGGTCGGCGATCTGACGGTGCCGGCCGCCGGCGATCAGCCCGCCACGGCGGCGGACGCCCATCCCTGCGGCGCGGGCTTTCTGCTGCGCACCAACAACACGCTCTACGAGTTCCGTACTCCCGCCGGCACGGCCCTCGAGCAGGCGTTCGCCGTCACACCGGTCGAGGTGCCCGTCGCCGACGAACAGCAGGGCGAGGCGGTGACGTACCGCCCCGACGGCGGCGGCTACTACACGACGAGCGAGGGCGCGTCGCCGCCGATCGACTTCGTCGGCTGTAACTGAAGCCCGTTACTGCGCGATCATCCGCGGTCATCGCGGAGCCTTGCGCAGCGCCCTCGCGCTACGCTCCAGTGTGCTCACTCGATCGCTGAAGCAGGTCTTGAAATCGGGCATCAAAGACGCTTTGCGGCCGGTGCTGCAGCGCTATCCCACGCCGCAGGAGCCGTTCGACCCGTCGCGCTGGGGGCTCGCGCAGCGGCCGGGCGCTGGGCTCGAGCTTCATGGCGTCGACCTCTCCGCCCTGATGCGCGAGTGGGGCTCGCCGCTCCACGTCGTCGACGCAGCCAGGCTCAGAGCGAACGCCAGGCGCTTCCTCGCCGTGCCTCGCGGCGCCAGCGCTGGAGCCGAAGTCTACTACTCCTACAAGTCCAACCCGATCCCGGGCGTGCTCACCTTCTTGCACGAGCGCGGAGTCGGGGCCGAGGTGATCTCGGAGTACGAGCTGTGGCTCGCGCGTCACCTCGGCGTGCCGGCGGAGCGCGTCGTCTACAACGGGCCGGCCAAGTCGGATCACTCGCTGCGCGAGGCGATCGATTCCTCGATCCTGCTCTTGAACTTCAACCACAGCGAGGAGATCGATCGGGTCGCGGGCATCGCGCGCGCTCTCGGTCGCCGCGTGCGCGTGGGTGTGAGGGTGAGCACCGGACGCGGCTGGTCGGCGCAGTTCGGCGTGCCGATCGAGGGCGGCGCCGCGCTCGCCGCTTACACGCGAGCCCTCTCCTGCGAGGCCTTCGACGTGGTGGGACTTCACGCCCACCGCGGCGGCATGATCCACGACGCGAACGAGCTCGATGGCTTCGTGGGCGACGTCCTCGCCTTCAGCGACAGCTTGCGCGCGAGCCTGGGCGTCGAGCTCGCGCTGCTCGATCTCGGGGGCAGCCTGGGGACGCCCACGGTCGAGCACATTTCGACGGCCGATCGCCGGCTCAGCCAGGCCTTCTACCGCGAGATCTCGGTGCCTCCCGCCGAGCAGCGGCTCCAGATCGAGTCCTACGTCGAGCGGCTCGTCACGCGCGTCGAGGAGCATTGTCGTGAGCGCCAGCGTGCGCGCCCGCGAATACTGCTCGAGCCCGGGCGAGCCATGACCGGGGACGCGCAGTTCTTGCTCACCAGCGTGATCGAGACCAAGCGCGCCGACGGCAAGACGTACGCGATCATCGACGCTGGCATCAACCTGGCGGAGAGCGCGCGCAACGAGTACCACCAGCTCCTGCCGATCAGCCGGCACGGCGCCGAGCGCGCCGAGACGTACACCGTGGTCGGGCCCATCTGCACGCCGGGCGACACGCTCTATCCGGCCGTGCGCCTGCCGGAGCTGCGGCCCGGTGACACGCTGGCGATCATGGACGCGGGCGCCTACTTCGTACCGTTCTCGACTTCTTTCTCCTTTCCGCGGCCGGCGGTGGTGATGGTGGACGACGACGGTCAGGTGCGGCCCTTGCGGCGCGCCGAGCGTCACGAGGACTTGATCGCGCTCGACGAGCCCGCGCGCCCATCGTCGAGGCTTCGCCGCGCCGGTAGTTGATCAGCGGTTCATCACGATCGTGCGGATGAACGCGCGGGGGTGGCGCAGATAGCCGTAGATGTTGCGCGTCGCGTCCAGCATGCCCGGCAGCCAGTCCAGAGGGTCGTGGGCCGCGTCGGTGCTGCGTTCGGCGTGCAGGCTGTGCCAGGCACGCCAGCGCTCCTGCTCGCGGTCGGTCAGCGCTCCCGAGAAGCGCTGCGCCCTCAGCATGATCTCGAAGTTCAGTCGGTGCAGGTGCACACGCGGGCCGTGGCTGCGCTCGTTGCGTGACGCGACCAGCACCTCCTTCACGCGCGCGTCGTCGCCCAGCGCCGAGTAATAGGAGAGTAGCGCCATGTCGAGGCCACGCTCGATGTCGAAGGCCATCTGGTTGTAGAAGCGCGGGTTGAAGTCGATCAGCAAGAAGCGGTCGCCGGTGCGTATGAACTCGACCTCGAAGACGCCGTGGTAGTCGACGCTGCGGCACAGCGCCGCGACGCTGGCCACGAGCTCCTGGCGGATCGGGGCTTTTTCGAAGCAAAGCCCGACGCCGATCTGCCGCGGGTGCTGGAGCACCTTGGTGCTGGCACGCACCGCCACGGATTTGCCGCTGCGATCGATGAAGCCGGACAGGTTGTAGATGCTCTGCGCGGCTTCGGCGAAATACTCCTGCAGGCAAGGCCAGGTCACCCTGGGGTCGTACTCGGTGATCGCCCGGCCGTGGAGGTGGCGACGGAACAGCTGCAACTGGACGTGGAGCTCCTGAGGGTCGCGCACGACGACGCCCTTGGTCCGGCTCTCGAACAGGATCTGCGTCGCCGGCTTGATCATCACGGGGTAGGGCAGCTCGGGAGCCAGGTCGAGCACGTCCAGCAGGGACTCGGGAAACCACGCGCGGGGCACGTCGATGCCCAGGCTCGAGCAACGCTCGAACAGCAAGCGCTTGTTGAGCAGCGCGTACATCGTCTCCACCGACGGGCCGCCGATCTCGAACACCCGCGCCAATCTGTCGCGGTGCCGCGCGTACAGCCAGGCGGTGTCGTCGCTGGTGGCGCACAGGACGTGATGCTTGCGTGCGGCGCCATAACGACACAGCCAGTCGATGAAACGTTGACTCTCACGCGTCGGCGGGCAGTCGTGGCGCTCTGCCGCGTAGCGCGAGAACGCCGCGATGCCCCTCGTCGAACCGGCGATCGCGACCTTCACTCCGGCTCGCCCCAGTCGGCGAACCGCGGCCAGGGTGCCGTAGTATTCGGGGGTGGTGAGCAACGCGGGCGGCAGTGTCGCTGTCATCGATCAGCGCAACCCGCGCCCCGCGCCGCCGATTCCCGGTGCGCGTGATCACTCGCCGTGTGCGTCCACCGCGTGCAGGCGGAGCGCTGCGGATTTTCGCGCGCTCATGATACAAGCGGTGCCATGAGTTCCCCCGCGCCGGCCGAGCTCGCTGCACGAGACGACGAAGCTTCGTCACGAAGCGCCCCGAAGCCGAAGCTGCTCGGGCTCGCGCTCGCCGTCGCCGTCGCGGTGCTCACCGTGATGCTGCCGGCTCCGCAGGGCCTGAGCCCGGCGGCGAAGAACCTGGTCGGGATCTTTTGCCTGACGATGATCCTGTGGGTGACGGAGGCGATCCCCGTCGCGGCGACGGCGTTGCTCGTGGTCGTGCTCCAGCCGCTCCTTCAGGTCACCACGGTGGGGGCCGCCGTGAGCGGCTTCATGAGCCCGGTGTTCCTCTTCGTCATCGCCATGTTCTGCATCGCGCAGGTGGTGGTGGACAGCGGCCTGGCGCGGCGCTTTGCGCTGGCGCTGCTCGAGCGTGCGGGGGGCGACAGCCGCCGCGTGGTCCTGGCGTTCATGGTCGGCGCCTCGGCCATGTCCACGGTCGTCTCCGACGTGCCGGTCGCCGCCGTATGGATGAGCATGGCGCTGCCGCTGCTGGCGCAAGCAGGAGCCGAGCCGGGTCGTTCGTCACTCGGCAAGGCGCTGATGATCGGCATTCCGGTCGCGGCCTTCATCGGCGGAGTGGGGACTCCGGCGGGCAGCTCGATCAACATTCTCGGGCTGCATCAGATCGAGCAATTCGGAAAAGTGAAGGTCAGCTTCGTGCAGTGGATGGCGCTCGGCATGCCGCTGGCGCTGGTGCTGACGCCGCTGGCCTGGCTGACGATCGTCCGCTGCTTTCCGCCAGAGATGCAGCGCATCGGTGATCCGGAGCAGACCAGGCGTGAGCGCAGCGCCCTGGGCAAGCTCGGCAGCGCCGAGCGCAAGGTGATCGCGCTTCTCGGTGCGATGATCGGCCTCTGGGTGGCGAGCAGCTGGGTACGCGCCATCGACACCACCGTGGTCGCTCTCGCCGGCGCCGTTGTCATGTTCCTGCCCGGCGTGAACCTGCTCACGTGGCCGCGGGCGCAGCGGACCATTGGCTGGGACGCTCTGCTCCTGATCGGCGGCGTGACCTCGCTCGCCGCGGCAGCCGGAAGCACGGGCCTTGCCGGCGCCCTCGTGAGCGCGCTCCCCGACATGCAGTTCTGGCCGATCTACGCCGTCGTCGCGCTGCTCAGCCTGGTCGCCGTGCTCATTCACCTGCCGTTGCCGGTGAACCCGGCCGTCGTCGGTGTGCTCGTTCCGCCGATCGCGCTGATGGCGCTGTCGCGCGGCCAGAACCCGGCGCTCTTCGGCCTGCCGGTGGTGATCACCGCCTCCTGCGCCATGCTGCTCCCGCTCGACGCCGTCACGGTGGTCACCTACTCGAAGGGCTACTACCGCATGACGGACATGGTCGTGCCCGGCGCGATCATCAGCGCGTTCTGGGTGTTGCTCATGACCGCCGTGATGACCTGGATCGCCCCGCTCGTGGGCATTTCCTGAAGCGCGAGGCGGGCAAAGCCGGGCGAGCCGGGGGATACCCTTGACCACCTCATTTTCGCCTTTCCTCCTCGAGATGAGTCACCGATACTGGCTGGCCGTAGAAGGATTGGTGGTTGAAAATGGCGAAGTGGTCCAGGGCCGTACGATGGTGCGCGGCGGTAGGGGTCCTAGCGGCGCTCGTGACGCCGCAGCCTGCGGCTGCTGAAACCGAAGCAGGCCGTTCGACGATCGGCTTCTCCAACCTGGTGGCGAGGCTCGACAACGACGAGATCGGAGTCGCCAAGGCAGAGGTCAAGGTGCACATTCTCGAGACGCTGCGCGAGGCGGGGTTCGCGGCTGTTGGCGCCGAGAGTCTGGTCTTCGATCGAGACGACAGCAATCGCGCCGACTTCCTGCTGGGTGGCACCGTTCGAGAGGTCTATTGCCTCACCGTGTCGGCGCAGACGAATTGCCGCATCGGCATCGACTGGGAAGTGCTCGACCGTGGCCGCGACGAAGTCGTCTATCGCGTTCGGGCGCGCCACGTCGAATCGGCGGTGGATCGAAAGGACTCGGCGGTGGTCGGTCGCAAGCTCGTGCTCGGTGCGCTGCGCTCGCTGATGCGGCGCCAGCACTTCATGGCTTTGCTGAACGAGAAGACCGAAGTGGCGGACGACGCGCAGGCCCTGTCCAGTGCCTCGTTCCGCTCCTGCGCCGCGGCCGACCGTCAGCTGCCGTCGCAGTTCAGCGAAGCTTCAGCCGCGACCGCTCTGATCAAGGGCACGCGCGGCTTCGGCAGCGGCTTCGTGATCAGCCCCGATGGCCTGCTTCTCACCGCGGCTCATGTCGTCGAGGGCGCGGGCGAGCTTCAGGTCAGGCTCGGCGGCCAGAACGACTCCGTCGGGGCCAAGGTCCTGCGAATCTCGCGTCAACACGACGTGGCGCTGCTCTCGATCGAGAAGCCAGCGGCAGGCGACGCGCCGTGCCTCATGCTCCAGACCACGCCGCCGGTCGCTGGCACCGACGTCTATGCGATCGGTTCACCCGCCAGCGAGGAGCTCGCGTTCTCGTTGAGCCGGGGCATCGTCAGCGGGTTGCGCCGTGTGCAGAGCGTGCCGCTGATTCAGACCGATGCATCGCTGAGCCCTGGCAACAGCGGCGGGCCACTGCTCGACGGACAAGCCCGGGTGCTCGGCGTCGTGAGCCGCAAGATCGCAGGAGAGGCCGTCGAAGGCCTCGGTTTCGGCGTCGAGATCGAGGCCGCCCTGGCAGCCCTCAAGCTGCAGCCCGGCGCTGCGACGAGCGGCGACCTCCTGCGCTCGGTCCCGGCGCTGAAGAGCGCTCCCGAAAAGCGCGTGTTCAACGACGCCGAAGATCCCATGCCTAGCCTCGACCCGGAGGGCGATCGCAAGCGCGAAGAAGCGGCGGACTTGCAGGAGCGAGAGGAGGCGAGGCGCAAGGCCACGCCCTGGTACGTCCCAGCCATGCGCTGGGGTGGCCTGGCCCTGGGCGGCGTCGGCGCGATCGGCATTATCAGGACGGGGACGGGCCGCGACAACATGACTTATCCCGAGTACCAGGAGGACCGATTCTGGAACGACCTCAGCTGGGTGGCTCTCGTGGTGGGCGCCACGTCGTTCGTCGTTTCTTACCCGCTCGAGCCGCCGCTTCCGGAATCGTCGGAAGCGCGGCGCAGGGGACGTGTGTGGACGGTTTCGGCAGGTCCGGGCAAGGTCAACCTGGGGTTGAAATTCCAATGATCGGCTTGCGATTCTCTCGCGTGGCTCTGGCTGCCGTGGGGCTGACACTTGCCGCGTCGGCCTGCCTTCGGCTGAGCGAGCCCAACTTCGTCTGCGATGCGGATAACGACTGCCCCGACGACCACAAGTGCAATGTCAGCGGCGAATGTATCGCCGAGGGCAGCTGTGTGAGTCACTCCGATTGTGGAAACTTCGAGCGCTGCAACGCTGGGCGCTGCGGGCCAGCGCCGTGTTCCTCCGTCCTGGGCGCCGCGGCTTGCAATGGCTTTGCGTGCGACGTCGATCAACGTCTGTGCCGCTCGTCATGTACGTCTCCCAGCAATGGCTGCGCAGCCGACTACGCCTGTCGTCAGGGCGCGTGTGTCCCTGCGCCCAGTTTGCCCAACGGCAGCGCTTGCATGGACTTCCTCGACTGCGCCTCGCGCAAATGCTGTGTCGCGAGCCCGAGCAACCTCTGTCTCGACAGCTGTGACGCCGTGCAAATTTGTACGTCGGACACCGACTGCCTCTCGGGCTGCTGCGTGAACGGCGCCTGCACCAGCGTCGGCTGTGGCGAGGTGGGCGCGGTCTGTACCACCTCCAGCGATTGCGATTCGGGGTCTTGTGTCGCTGGAGTCTGCAACTGCGTCGAGGACGTGGACTGCGGCGGAACAGGCTGGTGTTCCGCGGGTGAATGCGCGACCCAGTTGCTGCAGGCTGGCGACGACTGCACCGCGAACGTGTATTGTGACAGCGGAAGCTGCGTGGACGGCAAGTGCCGGGGCACCGCGGGTTCAGGGGACACTTGCACGGTGGAGCTCGACTGCGCAGGTAATCGCACTTGTTGCGCGAGCCCCTACAACGACGATCTGGAATGCAGCGAGCTCGACTCG
>DATLIL010000955.1:0-4617 GCA_035539475.1 Polyangiaceae bacterium | reverse complement strand
GTGCGGGCGCTTTCATCGACGGGTGGACCGTCGGCCCTGGCGTGCGAATCCGTGGTCGCTGCGCACGTGTCGTTCCTTCGGACGCACGACTCGTTCGAGAGCGCCGTGGTCGCCGCGGCAAGCCTCGGTGGCGACGTCGACTCGATCTGCGCGCTCGTGGGTTGCCTGGCGGGAGCTCTTCACGGCCTCACCGGCATCCCCGAGCGTTGGCTCGCTGCAATTGCTCACGAGTCGCCTTCTGTGCGCGAGCTCGTCGACCTGGCAGATGCTCTGCACGACCTTGCACCAGCATCTTTCAGCAGCGAACGTTCATATTCCTCTTGACGGATTTCGAGCCGATGTCGGCACGCGTCAGCCGACTCCGTCGTGACCCGCTTGAGGTCCACGCTGGCTGCCCACGTGGGCGCGTTCCGTCGGGGCCGACACATTCAAACTCCAGCCGCCTCCCAATCGCGCCGCACGAGACGACTCTGAAGTACGAAATTCGCCGTGTTACGAATCTCCATCATGGTGGTGCGAATCGACAACGGGGAATGCGCGGAGTGGATGCTCGCGCACGAAGCACTGTCACGCTTGGCCAAGGCTCACGCTCAGGCCGAGTTCGAAGAAGGGAAGTGGCTTCTGTGCGCGCTCCACGCGGGGACGCACGCGCGGCTAGGTTTCGGGAGCTTCGCTGAGTACATCGAACGTTTGTTCGGCTACTCGCCGCGCACGACGCAAGAAAAGCTACGGGTAGCCGAGGCTCTCGAGGAGCTACCGAAAACGGCTGCGGCGCTGGCTGCTGGAATCGTGAATTGGTCGACCGTGCGCGAGCTCACACGCGTCGCGGTTGCGGAGACGGAAGAAGCTTGGCTCGAGGCCGCCGCGGGTAAGACGGTGCGGCAGGTCGAGGCCCTCGTGAACGGCCGAAGTCCTGGCGACACGCCAGATTCACCGAGCGATCCCAAGAAGCGGCGCCATGTCCTGCGCTTCGAAGTTTCGGCGGAGACGCTCGCCACCTTCAGGGAAGCTGCAGCAAAGCTCCGTCGCGGCTGTGACTTCAAGCTCGACGACGACTCGATCTTGCTGGCGATGGCCCGCACACTCCTCGGCGGACCGACGGATGAGGGGCGCGCGTCGTACCAGGTGGCCATCAACGTCTGTCCGCGGTGCGGTGACGGTGCGCAGCTGGCCTGCGGCGAGCTCATCGAGGTCGGCTCCGAGGTCGTCGAGATGGCGGAATGCGATGCGCAGCACATCGGCCCTGTCGAGAAGGACGCCCACGGGGGCGTGACGAGGCGAGCGACCCAGACCATTCCGCCCGCCGCACGGCGCAAGGTCATGAGGCGTGACCGCAAGTGTTGCGTCGTGCCAGGCTGCACGAACACGCAGTTCGTCGATGTGCACCACCTCCGCGCGCGTGCTGACGGCGGCGATCACGACGAGGATGCCCTCGCGGTGTTGTGTTGTGCCCATCATCGGGCGGTGCACGAAGGGCGCATTATCGTCGATGGAAGGGTGTCGGCCGGGCTGACGTTCAAGCACGCGGATGGTTCGAGCTACGGAACGCCACCGTCGCCGGAGGCACAGGACCTACACACCAAGGTTTTCGGAGCCCTTCGCGGCATGGGCTTCGGGGAACGGGAGACGCGACAGGCCCTCGAGCTCGTCCGACAGGCACACCTCGGTGAAACGGACGTGGGAGTGCTCATACGGGCGGCGCTGGCCACGCTGACCGACACGTAAAGGCGAACCTCGATGGCCTGGTATGTTGGGGAACACGCCCGGCCAGGGCAATGCCTGCCGCATTCCACGGCTAGCACGTTAGGCACATCGCCCAGAGGATCAGGCTGGATAGCGCGACAGGCAGCGCCGTAGCCGGCGTGTTCCCCGACCCAACATCCAGCGTGTAGACTCCGCCTCGTGTCGGGACACATCGCTCTCCTGGGAGACTCGATTTTCGACAATCGGAGCTACACGCAAGGTGAGCCCGACGTCGCCGAGCACCTGCGGGCGTTGCTGCCGAGTGGCTGGAGAGCGTCTCTTTTGGCCGTCGACGGCAGCACAACGGCCGATCTGAAGCCCCAGGTCGACGAGCTGACGCCTGACGTCACTCGAGTCGTCGTCTCCATTGGCGGCAACGACGCGCTGCTGAACGCCGACATCCTCAATCAGCCGGTCGCTTCCACGCGTGAGGCGCTGCTCCTCTTCGGCGAGCGCGCGGCACGCTTCGAAGCCAGCTACCGCGCGGCGATCCTCCATCTGATCACCAGGGCACCTCGAACGACCGTGTGCACCATCTACAACGGTAACCTCCCGGACGAGGAGGCGCCCGCCGCGCGAGTGGCGCTGATGCTGTTCAATGACGCCATTCTGCGCGTGGCCTTCGAGCTGCATCTCGACATCATCGACCTCAGGCTGGTCTGTTCGCAGCCTGCGGACTACGCGAACCCGATCGAGCCGTCCGGGCGGGGCGGGAAGAAGATCGCGAGCGCCATCGTCGACTCGCTCGGCCTGGCGGGAGGGTAGTCACGTCGTGCGCGGCGCGGCGCGCATGGCGGCGAGCAGGGAGTCGAGCAGGGCCGAGCGCGTGAAGGGCTTGGGCAAGAACACGCTGCTGCCCACGTCCTTTTCGTCGAATACGTCGCGGTAACCACTGGCCTTGACGATCGCCAGGTTCGGCTTGAGCTCTCTCGCGCGCACCGCGACCTTGTCGCCGCGTATGCCCGGCAGGCTGTGGTCGACGACCAGGACCGAATAGCGCTGGCAATTGGCCGTCAGGTACTCGAGGGCTTCCTCGCCGGTGGCGGCCAGCACGACCTCGTAGCCCTCGCGCTCCAGGATGCGCTTGGCGAGCTGCCGGATGAGCTTTTCGTCGTCGCAGAAGAGCACCACTCCGGTGTTGACGAGGGTCGCAGCCGGGGCGGGCCGCGAGGACAACGGCTTCTCCGGCTTGCGCTCGGCGATCGGCAAGATGACGTCGATGCGCGTGCCGATGCCGGGTTCGGAGTCGATGCACAGGGCGCCGCCGTGACGTTTGACGATGCCGAGCGTGGCGGACAGACCAAGCCCGCGGCCGGTGGCCTTGGTCGAGAAGAACGGATCGAAGATGCGCTCGAGCACGCTGCGCGGGACGCCGGAGCCGTCGTCGGTCACGCGGATGAACGCGTAGCGGCCGGTCTTCGGCGCCGAAGGGAGCCAGGCCTGTCCAGCGCCGCCGGGATAGTGGCCGACGCCGGTCTCGACCTGCACCTGTCCTCCGCCCTGGGCGACGGCCTCGGCGCCGTTGGTGATGAGGTTGACCATGATCTGCGTCAGCTGGCTCGGATCGGCCTGCACGAACGGGGGATCACCGGCCTCCGAAAGCTCGAGGCGTACGGCCGGGTCGACGAGCGGTCGCAACATGGCGAGCGTTTCTCGCGCGCTGGCATGCAGGTCGAGGGTTTCGAACGCCGCAGGCGCTTGTCCGATGTAGGCGAGCAGCGAGCTGTTGAGCGCGGCGGCACGCTCGGCGGCGACGCGGATATCGTGCACCACGTCGAGGATGCCCGAGCCCAGGTTCTGCAGCATGGTTTCCGCCAGCGTGGCGTTGGCGAGCACGCTGGTCACGATGTTGTTGAAGTCGTGGGCGATGCCGCCAGCCAGGGTGCCCAGGCTCTCGAGCTTTTGCCCCTGGCGTACCCGCTCCTCGAGCCGGTGCGTGTGGCTGACGTCGCGAGCGATGGCGAGCAGCGTGGCAGCGTCGCCGGTGTCGTCGATCGGAGAGACGTTGATGTGGAGCCAGAGGTCCTCGCCGTCGCGCTTCAGCCGAGCTTCGAAGCTCACGCGCGACTCTCCTGCTTGAAGTCGCTGCAGTGCAGCGCCGGCGTCGGTGCCGTGGTTGGGTAGCAAGAGATCCGAGAGATGACGCCTCGCGAGCTCCACCATGCCGAGCCCGCACATGTCCTGAAAGCGACGGTTCGCGTAGACGATGCGGCTGTCCGGGGCGAGCTTGAGGATGCCGTCGTCCGCGCTCTCGACCAGGCTGCGGTAGCTGGCGTCGCTCTCCCTCACGCCGGTGGGGTTGGTCAGAGTCGAGACCAGGAGCAGCGCCGGCGTGTCTTGCCACCTGATCTTGTGCACGATCGAGCTGATCGGTCGTTCCCGACCCCAGGCGTCGATGAAGCGATTCTCGATCGGCTTCGAGTGCTCGTCGGGGGAACCCAGAAAGGCGTCGAGCTCCCGGACGACATGCTCGAGGTCATCCGGGTAGACGGAGGGGTTCTCCGTATTCTTGAAGCCGAAGTCATCGGCTTTCAGACCCGTCTCGCGCTCGAAGGCCTGATTGGCCCAGAGCAGATCGCCGCTCGTGGTCCACACGAACACCAGTTCATCCACCGAATCGGCGAACGCTTCGAAACCCTCCAGCTCCCGACTATCGAGGTCGAGCACGCACGGAGCCTACACCTAGCGCCCGGTGCTTGCACACGTGCGCCCTTCTACGCGAGGGCGGCGATTTCGCACTAGCGAGGCGCTGCGCGCATTGCGCTCTGCACGGCCTCGATCAGCGCGGCGCGTGTATACGGCTTGGGCAAAAAAACGCTGCCGCTGACCTCGGCCTCGTCGAAAATGTCGCGGTAGCCGCTGGCCTTCACGATC
>DATLIL010000954.1:0-8321 GCA_035539475.1 Polyangiaceae bacterium | reverse complement strand
GGGTGATATCCTGGGTGCGCTGGCGACGACCGAGTTCGTGCCGCTGCCCAACGTCTTCAGTGACCCGTCGGCCGCGGCCTGGCCCGAGGACATGTTCCTGGCCCCGCGTCGCGAGCTCCAGCTGGTCGCGAGCATCCTCGTGGCCAATCGTCACCCCCTGGCGGCCCCGTTGATGCAGTACCTCGGCATCTACACGAAGCCGCCGTTCGTGCTGGCCACGGCCGTCGCCGAGTTCATCCAGCTGCAAGAAAGCGGGGAGATCCGCGCAGCGCTGAAGGCGATGTTTCGCGCTGCCTTCGAGCTCGCTCCGCCCGAGCTCAAGCCCGAGCTCGCGCGGTTCCAGGGTCGACCGTTTTCATCTGCCTTTCACTTCGAACAGAGGCTGAAGCGCTGGTTCACCCCGGAGGCCGGCTTCGACGTCGAGCTGTCCGGCATCAGTTCCGTCTGGGAGCACGCGCCACGCGATGCCACGGGCTGGGACTACATGAGCTCCTGTGTCGGAGAACAGCGCCAGTTGCCGTCCATCCCAGCAGATTTTTTGTGCTCAGACGCAAGGGTTGGCACCACAGCGGAATGCTTGTGCGAGCTCGGTGTATTCACGTTCGTCGCCACTCGAAAACAAGAGTGACTCTCGAACGATATCGAACCTGTAAGCACAAATAGATCGATCAAAGCGCCGATCTGAGTTCGTCTAAAAGATCGATGGCGACTCGCAACGGATTGATCCCGACACCCGCGGGAGTGGTTGCGCTGGGCGCGTTAGCGTTGGCTTGCACCGGCGTCGTGCAGTCGGAGGACAGCAAGTCCGATGGTGGCGGTTCCACAACAGGTGCCAGCGGCGGCACGACTGGGACCGGTGGCACCGCAGCGCTGACGAAGGACCCCGGCCGCAAGGACATGCACCGGCTGAACTCGGCCGAGTACAACGCGACCGTGACCGACGTGCTCGGAACGTCACAACAGCCGGCCAACGCCACCTGGCGCGGCGGCGAGATCGACGGTTGGGACAACATCGCGACCCAGCTCGGTATCGACGACACCCAGTACGAGCGCTACTTCAACGCGGCCGAAGCCCTGGTCGAGGAAGTCTTCGCCTCGCCGACCCTGAAGGGTCGTTACATCACTTGCGCCACGGTGGACGACGCCGCCTGCGTGCAGGGCATCATCAATAGCGCCGGCCTGCATATCTTCCGCCGCCCGCTGAGCGTGGAAGAGGTGGGGACCTACTACAAGGCCTATCAGGGCGCCCGCGCCCTCGGCGACGACCACGACATGTCGCTCAAGGTCGTGCTGCGCGCACTGCTGTCGAGCGCCGAGTTCCTCTACCGCATCGAGTTCGACCCCAACCCGGCCTCGATCGAGCCCCACCCGGTCGCTGCGTACGAGCTCGCGTCCCGCCTCTCCTACTTCCTCTGGAGCAGCGCTCCGGACGACGCTCTGCTGACGGCCGCTGCCGACAACTCGATCACCACCGACGCCGTGCTGTCCGCAGCCGTGGACCGCATGCTGCTCGACGGTCGCGCTCAGCGCCTGATCGACAACTTCGCCGGCCAGTGGCTCGGTGCGCGGCAGGTGGCGCAGCACGCCGTGGATCCCGCGATCTACGGAGCCTGGACGCCCGAGCTCGCCGACGCCGCCGGGCGTGAGCTCTATCAGTACTTCGGCGAGTTCTTGCTCCAGGATCGTCCCTGGACCGACTTCCTCAAGGCGGACTTCAACTTCGTCGAAGGTTCGCTGGCCGAGCTCTACGGCGTGACCGCGCCCGCGGCCGGCATGACGCGCACGGAGATCACGACCGACAACCGCGCCGGGTTCTTCGGCCTCAGCGGCTTCCTGGCGCTCTCCTCCATGTCGTCCCGCACCTCGCCCACGCTGCGCGGTCGCTGGATCCTGATCAACATGCTCTGCGTCCACCCGGAGCCGCCTCCCCCAGGCGTGCCGGAGCTGGAGGAGACCGGCGACGTCGCGAACTTGAGTGTTCGTGAAAAGCTGGAGCAGCACCGCACGAACCCGGCCTGTGCCAGCTGCCACTCGGTCATCGATCCGTATGGTCTCGCGCTCGAGCAGTTCGACGGCATCGGTCGTTTCCGCACGGCGTACCCCAACGGCACGAACATCGATCCGGCGACCTCGCTCCCGCCGCTGAACTCTTACCCGAACGGCGTTTCGTTCACCGGTCTGAGCGGACTTTCGGACGTCGTCAGCCAGGACCCGGCGTTCACCTCGTGCGTCGCCCAGAAGCTCTTCACCTATGGCCTCGGCCGCCTCGTCGCCGACACCGACAAGCCCTACATCGAGGCCGTCCACACCGGCTGGGTGCAACAGGCGCCCACTCTACGCAGCTTGATTCGTTCACTGGTACTGGCCGACACCTTCCGCTACCGCCGCGGCGAGACGCCCTGAGGACATGCGAATGTTGAAGCGACCCTTTTCTCGTCGAAACCTTCTGCGCGGCGCCGGTGTGGCGCTGACCCTGCCCTGGATGGAGTCCCTGGTTCCCAGGGCGGCGCGAGCGCAGGCGGCCACGTTGCCCAAGCGCTTCATGCCCATCTTCCTGCCCAACGGCGCGTCCGAGATGTGGCGTCCGGGGACCACGGGCACGGGCGCCGCCTGGACGCTGTCGTCGGTGCTCGAACCGCTGACCGCGCTCAAGGCGAAGCTCTCCATCCTCACCAACATGGAGAACGGTTCGTCGTTCAACGCCAGCGGCAGCTCCAGCGTGGAGCCGAGCCACGGACGACAGCCGGGCGCCTGGCTCACCTGTGTCGATCCCGGCCAGGTGAGGGAAGAGCTCGGCGTCGAAGAGGCCAACGCCATCTCCCTCGACCAGGTGATGGCGAACCACGCCATCTTCAAGGACCTGACGCCGGTGCCGTCGCTGCAGGTCGGGCTGTCCACCGTCTTCAGCTTCTGTGACGGTCAACCCTGCTCGAACAGCCGCAGCATCTCGTGGAGCGCCCCGACGCAGCCCATGTACAAGCTCGTCGACCCGCTCGAGGTCTTCAACAAGATCGCGGGCGTGGCCATGCCCACGGACCCCAACGCGCCGCCCGACGTCGAGCTGCAGAAGCGCCTGGCTCGTAACCAGACCGTGGTCGACGCCGTGCTCGAGAACGCGAACCGCACGCGGGCAAGGCTCGGCTCGAGCGACCAGAAGCGCATGGACGAGTTCCTGGCATCCGTGCACGCCACCGAGAAGCGCGTCACCGAGGTCTCGGTCGGCATGGGCGGCATCGCCTGCGAGGTCCTGGCGGCCCCGACAATGGCCACGGTCACGCCCGACGGAATCCGGCAGAACACCGAGACGTACAACAAGGGCGCTCACGCGGACGTGATGAACGATCTGATCGTGATGGCCTTCCGCTGTGACGTGACGCGCATCGTCACGTACATGCTCGAGGACGAGCGTTCCGAGTTCGCCTACGATCACGTGACGCGGCGCACCTTCACCGAGGCCGGCTCGGTCGAGGGCAGCGGTACGTGCCCCGAGTACCACAACGGTGGGCAGCACGGTTCGCAGGACGACTTCTCGACCATCACCTGGTGGAACGTGGGCAAGGTGGCGGAGCTCGCCGCCAAGCTCGATGCGATCGAAGAAGCGCCGGGCGTCAGCATCCTGGACAACTCGGTCATCGCTTTCGGTGGCTGCATGCACGGCAGCAACCACCAGTGCAACGAGCTCCCGCTAGCCCTGATCGGCAGCGGCGGCGGCAAGCTCCTCACGGATCAGCACCTCATCCTGCAGGACCGCCCGCTGCGCGACCTGTGGTTCACGATCATGAACCACGTCCTGGGCATGAACGTGACCGACTTCGGCCAGAACCTGACCGGTGCGCCGATCGCCCTGATCAACGAGATCATGGTCGCGACCTGAGCGATTCGCGATAGCGCGTGATTCCTGGCGAGCCGGCCTGGCGGCTGCCGTTTTCATGTGGCCTTTTGCCTCATCGCACGGCCATGCGAACTGACTGGAAGCAAATGACGGCTTCCACTAGCCATTTAGTGCTGGTAATGAAGCCGTCGCGTGGAAGCTGAACCATTCTGGGAGCGGGCCTATCGCAGTGGGGCCCAGGACCCTTTCGGTCCCCCGAGCCCCGAGGTGCTCGAGCTTCTACCCACGCTCGAGCGTGGCTCGCGCGTGCTCGACCTCGGTTGCGGGGCGGGGCGCAACGCACTGCCGCTGGCCAGGGCCGGCATGGAAGTCACTGCCCTGGACGCGAGCCCGGCAGCTTGCAAGAGGCTGGCGGCGCTGGCCGAAGAAGCTCGAGTCGACGTCCAGATCGTGCTGCAGGACGTCACGCGCTTCGCTTTTCTGGGCTCTTACGACGTGGTGATCGCGCACGGCTTGCTGCACCTGCTGGATCCGCGTGCGCGAGACGGCGTCGTCGAGCGGATGCGCGCCCACACGAGCTTTGGTGGGGCCAACGTGATCACCGTGTTCACGGATCGCATCGCCGCGCCCGCGCCGCTGGCGACGTTCATGCCGGGGCTTTTCACGGAGGGGGACCTGTTCACGGCTTACGCCGACTGGGAGGTCTGCCTCCAGCGCTCGTACACGAAGCAGTCCGATCAGGGCGATGGCACGAGCTACGAACACGCCGTCAACAAGCTCGTGGCGCGCCGCCCGCTCAAGTAGTACGTCAGCGTCCAGGAGGACGGCGATGATTCGTGGACTGCACGCGATGTTCTACTCGACCCAGGCTGCCGAGCTGCGCGCCTTCTTGCGCGACAAGCTCGGGCTCGACGGCAAGGACGTCGGTGACGGCTGGTTGATCTTCGATCCGCCCGAGGCTGATCTCGGCGTCCACCCGACCGACGGCAAAGAGGTGCCGTCCGGCAGGGCCGACCTCTCCTTCTACTGCGATGACATCGGCGAAACGGTGCGCGAGCTCAGTGCGCGCGGCGTCGAATTCACGCGCCAGGTCGAGGACCACGGCTACGGCTTCGTCACGTACTTCAAGGCGCCCGGCGGCTTCGAGGTTCAGCTCTATCAGCCCAAATACCGCAAGTGACGGGGTCTGGCTCCAAAACGATTGTGACTTCTGAGTCGCGTCGTTAGCCTCCGCGCCATGGACTACGATCACTCGGCGCTCGGGGCCGCGATGATTCGCAGGCTGCCCAAGGCCCCGCTCACCGCCAAGGGTCAGATCCGGCTGCCGGCCATTCCGGCGCTGCTCGAGGCTCACATCGAGCGGCTGAACACGCTCTTCACCTCGTTCGGTCGTGCGTTCAACGAGGCGGACCTCAATCATCTGCGCGAGATCCTGCGGCGCAAGATGGAGGAGGGCTACAAACAGACGCCCTACGCCGGTGTGCTCGTGCAGTACGAGACTCAAGGCCTGCCCAAGACGGGCCTCAACTATCGCGTCGGCCTCGTCATCACGACCATGGCCGACGAGTACGCCGAGTGGGTCAAGACGCGAAAGCCGCCGCTGTTCGGTGCGCATCCGGACGCCAAGGTGATGGATCTGGCCAGGAGCATCGGCACGCCCGCGGAGGTACCCGTGCTCGACATCGGCGCCGGTACCGGGCGCAACACGCTACCCCTGGCCCGCGCCGGCTTCCCCGCAGGCGCGGTCGAGCTGAGCCCCGATCTGGTCGCCCTGCTGCGGCGCGAGATCGAGAGCGAAGGCCTGGACGTCAAGGTGTTCGAGGGCAACATGCTGACCGACGAGCTCGGGCTGACGCGTCGGCAGTATCGGCTGATCATCGCCTGCGAGGTCGTCTCGCATTTCCGGACCGTGGCGGAGGTGGGCGTGTTCTTCCGCAAGACCGCAGAGCTGCTCGCGCCGGGCGGGCTGCTGGCCTTCAGCGTCTTTCTGGCGGACGAGGGTTACGAGCCCGATCCGATCGCGTTCGAGCTGTCGCAGGCTCAGTGGTGCACGCTCTACACACGTGGCCAGCTCGCCGAGGTCGGGCAAGGGGTCGAGCTCGAGCTCGTGTCCGACGAATCCGTGTACGAGTACGAGCACGAACACCTGCCCAAAGAGGCGTGGCCGCCGACGGGATGGTTCGCCGATTGGTCTACGGGGCTGGATCTGTTCGACTTGCCGCGGGAAGAGTCCCCCATCGACATGCGCTGGCTCGTGTACCGCCGGACGTAGTGTCATAATACAGTCCCATGCAAGTTGGCCTCAGCGCTGACCAGGCTCAGCAACTAGGATTCTGGCGCGAGCTCTGCCCGGGTCTCACGATCGAAGGCAACGCCGCGCCGCCGCGCCCCGCGCTCGGTGAGCTCGAGCGCCACAACGCGGTCCTGCGCCGCGAGGGCTACATCAACGTGCCGGGCGTGCTCGCGGAAGAGTTCATCGCTCCGCTCCGAGTCTGCGTGGAACGCCTGCACACCAGCCAGATCCCGCTGGCCTTCGCCTTCGTCTACGACGAGTTCTGGCGGGCCTTCCACGCGCTCGCGCCGCTGCTCGCAGCCGTGCTGGGCAAGGGTTACCGCGCGCTGCCCGATTTCTGGGTCTGGCACGTCATCCCCTCCGAAAAGGCCATTGGCTGGGGCCCGCACCGCGACCGTATTCAGCCGACACTCGAGCCCGACAACTCACCGCACACCCTGACCGTGTGGCTTCCGCTCACCGACGCCACGCCGCTGAACGGGTGCATCTACGTGCTTCCGGCGCACCTCGACGAGCGCTTCAAGCTCAGGCGCTGGGACGGCGACGGCAACATCGCGGTCAAGGATCCGCAGAACATCCGCGCCTTGCCGGCGCCCTCGGGCAGCATGCTCGCCTGGAACCAGGCGGTGCTGCACTGGGGTGGGCGCGCCAGCAGCCTGGCCGGCGGCCCACGCTCGAGCATCGCGTTCGAGTTTCAGCGCGGCGACAAGGACGCGTTCAACGAGCCGCTGCTCGATCCCGTCGAGCTGCCGCCGTTTCAACGCCGCCTCGGCCTGATCGGCAAGCAGGTGCTGCAGTACGAACACATGTACCCGCTGCCTGCGGAGATCGCGGCGATCGCCCGTACCTTGCGCACTCGCTTCATGCCCGAGCAGCCCGCCACCAAGGCCGGCGCCGATCCTCTGGCGGGCGTGGAGTGGGAGTCCGGCGGCGGCGGATAAGCGCGTCTTGGCCCACGATCAGGACGACGATCGACTAGTCGCGGTCTCTCCCCGGCACGCAGTCCGGGTGATCGCCGACTACCACGCCTTCCTCGACAAGGCGCCGCAGCGCGACTTCGTGGTGCGCACGCTGGCGCGCAAAGAAGCGGGGCAGATGCTGCTCATGACCGGTGATCTCGTCATCGCCGGAGCCGAGACGCGTGAGCGCTTTCCGCTGGCCGCGACCTACCCGCTGCATTTCCGCAAGGTCTACTACCCCGGCAAGCTGCACCGCGATCCCAAGGAGGAGTTCGACGCGCTCGATCGAGCCAGTCAGGCGCTCGGTATTCCGCCGCCCATCGGCTACACCCCGAACACCTTCCGCAGCTGTCTGATCCCCGGGGAACCGTACAAGCGGCTGTCACCTTTTGGCAGTGATCCCGAGGAGAGCAATATCGGCATCGCCGAGAAGCTCGCGTTGCCCACCGCGATCGGACTCTGGTCACTCGTCACGCTGGCGTTCGAGAGGATCTCGCTGCTCCATCAGGCCGGTATGGTCCACGGCGACACCGAGCTAGTGAATTTCATCGTCTGCCCGTCGCCGCTCGAAGTCGTGCCCATCGACTTCGAGACGGCGAGCACCAGAGAGTCCATGGACGAGGACGAATGGCAAAAGAGCACGGCTCGAGACCTCGAGCAGCTCTTGCGTGAGGCCGTCTTCCTACAATGTGCGCTCGGAAGGCAGCACGGCCCGCTCGCCGACGAGTCCTTCGCGCGCCTCGACGCTCTATTCAAGAAGCCCAAGCGCTTCTACCGCGCGGCCATGGAGCGTACGGGGATCCCTCCCGAGCGCGACCCGGAGTAGTATCGCCCCCCATGCGGCGTTCGAAGCTGCTCGCGTTACTCCTCCTCACCGCTTGCAAGAGCAGCTCCGAGCCCGAGCCGGGCGCGGGTTCGACCGCGATCAGCGCGCCGACCCCGTCCGCACCGGCGCCGGCCACTTCCACCCAGGTCGCTGAGCCCGGCTCTTACTTCTGGCTGGCAGGCGACAAGCTCGAGCGACGTCGGGCATTCGCGCCCGACGTGCTGGAGGCGAAGCTCGACGCTGTGGGGCTCAAGGCCCCTCCGGCCGCCGCCATCGGCAGCAACGCTGCCGGCGATCGGCTGATCTTCGTCACCAACGGCGCCGTCTGGCGGCTCGATGCGAGCGATCCGGTTCCGAAGAAGATCGCCGAATCGCCGCTGTTGTCGAACGCCACGCTGGCCTTTCGTGGGC
>DATLIL010000953.1:0-10016 GCA_035539475.1 Polyangiaceae bacterium | reverse complement strand
AACGACGAGCGCGGTGCGCCGTTTCACCGGCTGATGAATGCGGTGAGCGCCGGAGCTGATCGCCTCTCGCTCGAAGTCGCGCTCGCAGAAGCGATCAGCGCGCTCGCGGTCGCCGTGGGCGCGCGGCCGGACTACTCACGTCCGGTGAGACTTGCCCTCGAGTACATTCGCGCGAGATTCGGCGACTCCATCACGCTCGATGACCTCGCCAGGCACGCCGAGCTAGACAAGTTCCACCTGTGCCGCGCGTTCCGAGCGCAGATCGGCATGCCGCCGCACGCGTATCTCACGCATCTGCGCGTCGCACGCGCCAAGGAGCTGCTTCGCGGCGGTGTGCGTGCGTCCGACCTGGCGCCGCTCGTCGGGATCTACGATCAGGCGCAGCTCACCAGGCACTTCCGCAAGCTCGTCGGGACGACGCCGGCGCGGTACGCGAAATCCCCGCAGCATCCGAAGTACCGCGGCGTCGTCAGCGCTTCGGCACGACAGTAACGATTTTGCGCGGGATATCGACACTCCGCTGTCCGACCTGGCAGCGCTCCGAAATCCCCAGTCGAGCAAGGTATCTGAATCTCAGGGAGATCCTCGTCTGGTGCGTTAAGACCCTGTCTCATTGACTGGGCTGGCGGTGAAGGCGCTGCGCAAGGCTTCGCCCTGCGGGTCGAGTTCGGCGCTCGTGGGGCACTGTCGTACATCAAAATGTCAGCGCTCCACTGCGTCGGTCGTAAACGACGTCGCGGATGGGTGCCGATATTCGAACACAACGTGCGCGGCAGACTTCTTGCTCTCGGCTTGCCCCCACACCGGCTCACGGAGCCATCTACAAACAATCAGACAGCGGGGTTTTCATGGTTTCTCGGCAGGGATCTTTTGAAACGAGCAGAAGTGGGAAGCGCTGGTTGGTGCGCTCGGCATATCTGCTCACTACAGTCACGGGTCTTGCGGTCGCGGCGACCGCTTGCGACGACGCCGGAAAGGGCTCGGCGAAGACAGCGAGTGCCGGCCTCACGGATACTGGCACGGATGCGTGCATGCAAACGCTCTGGCACGCGGACGGCAACAACTCGGACCTCAATTGTACGTCCAACGACGTGAGCATTGCCGAGGCGACGGAGGTCTGCGTGATCGACAAGGACACCGATCAATGCAAGACGGGCGAAGACGCCAATACCTGCAAGGAAGGTGAGACGTTCACCTTCGAGGCGACCTTCGAGGTCCAGTTGACTGCGCAAGCGCGCTACGACGTCGGTCTGTACTTCGATACCGGTGGCGACCCGACCGGCGACGGTGCGCGGGAGGGATTCTGTACGCTCAATACGATCGACGGCACGAACAATACGGAAAACTTCGTCAATCTCGACACCGGGCTCGATGCCTGCGGCGACATCGACGACCCGAACAATCCGCAGTTCGTGAAATTGCGAATCGAGACGGTGTGCGTCGCCGGCAACGACCAAAACGAGCTCAAGTTGCCGAACTGCACGAGCTGGAGGCAGCCTGGCTCGAACGAGGTCTGCACGCAGGCGAAAGATGCATTCCCGGGTTCACCCTCGAAGTGCAACTGCGACGATGAATTCACCATCCCGATCATCGTCGAGCAACCCGAGGTGGCCATTACGAAGAAGGCCGTCGGTGCCTGCGTGTTTTTCGAAGTGACGATCGACAATCCGACGACGTTGCGAACACTGACGTTCGATTCGCTTGCCGACAGTCTGTACGGCAACCTTCTGCTCGCTCCGGGGCCCGCATCGGAAGGGAAGAATCCAAAGCTGTGCGCCAATAACTGCAACCTCGTGGATGACGCCGATCTAGCGCCTGGCGGATCGTTTTCTTGTCAGTTTGGCGGGGTGGCGACCGGCAAGGACGCCGTACAAGACAACACGGTCACGGCGGGCTTCCACGACGAGCAGGATCAAGCGGGAACTGGCGCCGCCAGCTGGAGCTTCATCGTCGATTTCGATCCCGATGCCGAGAATCTCTGAGCTTCGAGCGCGTTAGGCGACTTCGTCCCTGACCCCATCCCTCGATCTCGTCGGGGGATGGGGAGTCGCTCATCGCAGGTGCTCCGCTCGTAGCTCGTCCATTCGCTTCGCCCACGCGCGGGGCCCGCCTTCTTGAATCTCGCGCAGGACCTTGCGCGCGGCCCCGTCGAGCTTCCTTGCGTCCGGAACCCAGCGCGAGCCCCAGGCGCCGATCTGCACGACGACCGGCAGCAGCGTGATGGCCTTCTCGGTGAGCGAGTAGATCGCCTTCTGCTTGTGCGTCGGGTCATCGGCCTTCGTCAGCACCCCGTTCTCGACGAGTCGCGCGAGCCGGTCCGCGAGGATGTTCGACGAGATGCCTTCGTCAGACTGCAAGAGCTCGCGAAAATGCCGTTTGCCCGCGAACATCATGTCGCGCAGCACGAGCAAGGTCCACGAGTCTCCGAAGATCTCGAGTGACAGGTTGATCGGACAGTAGGAGCGCGGCTCGGTCGCGGGCATCGATAGACTGCTTGCATTTTACAACCGGTCGGGTAGGTTGCCAACTGATTGCAAAATGCAAGCAGTCAAAGCGAGGAGCCGACCATGTCCCTACAGACCTACACCGGAAGTTGTCATTGTGGCGCGATCCGCTTCGAGGCCGACATCGACCTCGACGAAGGCTCGAATCGCTGCAATTGCTCGTATTGCGCGAAGGCGCGTGCGTGGTTCGCGTTCGCGAAAGGGCCGCAGCGCTTTCGCCTGCTCGACGGCGGCGGTGTGTCCGAGTACCGCTGGACGCCGCCCGGTGATCTCGAGCCGCACCTGACCTTCACGTTCTGCCGCACTTGCGGCGTCCGTACGTACGCGCGCGGCAACCTCGAGTCGCTCGGCGGCACGTTCCACGCCGTCTCCGTGCCCGCGCTCGAGCTCTCGCCCGAACAGCTCGCGGCGATTCCGGTCCGTTACATCAACGGCCGCGATCGCCGATACGACGAGACACCGGCCCATCCCGAGGCGATCTAAGCAACGGACGAAACCATGACTGAGATGGGCCTAGGGGCTGGCTTTCAGGGGCAGGAGGGCGCTGCAGCCCGGGCCGGTGGCGGTGATGCCGCTGTCGTCGACGCTGATGCGGATCTGCTCGGAGTCCTTCAGACCCTTGTTCATGTCGTCGTACTGCGTGACGGTCAGCGTCGAGGTGAGGGTCGTCCGGTCGAGCACCTCGTATTGGGTGTGGGGCCGCCAGCGGCAACCGCGGACCCAGTTTTGCGAGTCCGAATTCTTCTGAATTTCCTCGAGCTCAGCCGAGCTGCACTCGTGTGAGGAACCGTCGGGATCGCAGAGCATCAGGCCGTAACCCGAGCCTCCGGCGGCGCGCACCACGATGGTGTCGGTCGAGCTGTGGACGATCTCTGCGTCGACGGACAGAGGGCACATGCCGAGGGCGTCCGCCGTGGCGACGGTCGCGACCGTCAGCCCCGGTTTGCCTTTGGACTCGCTGACCAGAAAGGCTCGCCGATGATGGTCCGTGACGACCCACGGGCCCGCGCCCTGGCAGCCGGACTTTTCACACAGGAGTTTCTTCGCTTCGTCGCTCGTGGCGGGATTGTCGTTGGCAAACAGCTCTTGCTTGACGTCGGTATGAAAGGCCAGCCAATCCCCGTAGGTCTTTTGCTCGACCGCGCTCGGGTTGCGATCGATCTCGAGCGCGCAGGCGTTCTTGCCGACCAGCCGCTTTTGAGCGGCAGCAGTGGCGTTCAAGAAGTTCGAGAGCGCGAAGGCAGACGTGGCGTCCTCCGCCCGTGCCTCGCGCACCAGGCCCAGGTTGAAGAAGATCTGAGCGCGTAGCTTGCGGTCCGTGGCGCGATCGGCCGCTTGCTCGAGATCACGCTCCGCGTCGTCGAGCTTCCTGGCGAGGTAGAGGGCGTATCCGCGCTCGGCGTAAACTTGGGCGTCGTCCGGCTTAGCCCACAGCGCCTCCGCGAACGCGTCGACGGCGGCTTCGTACCTGGCGGCCTTCGTGGCCTTCCGACCCTCGGCCAGGTGCTTCAGGTAGAACTCGAGCATGCGCCGGTCTTTTTGCCGCTGGGTCTCGGCCGGATCGAGGTCCCAGAGATCCTTGGACAGCACCGCCTTGGGCCGAAAGGTCGGGCCACGCCAGTGCAAGATCGTCCCTGCGTTGAGCGTCCAGAGCTCGCGCGACGGTGTCGTGCTCAGGGCGGTGAGGCGCGGCCAGGTGGGCTGCGCGGCGGACCACTGCTTGCCGTCGAAACGGATGATGAGACCGTCGTCGCCCAGGGCCCAGACATCGTCGCGTGCTGCGGCGTGGACCTCGTAGAGCGTTCGCTGGGCAGGAGAGGGGCTCGGAGCCCAGTTTCGTCCGTCATAGTGGAAGATCCTGCCCCACGTGCCCACCGCCCACACATCATTGCTCGCGGTTCCAGAGAGCGCGCGGACGCCGGGTACGGAAACCCGTTGCTCCTCCCAGCGCGTGCCGTCCCAGTGCAGGAAGGTGCTGGAGTCTCCCGGCTCGACCTCGCCGGTGTAGCCCGCTGTCCAGCAGTCGTTCTTGTTCGCGCAGAACACCGACTCCAGCTTGAGATCAGTTGGCCGAGGCAGCTGGGTCCATTGCCGCCCATCCCAGCGAGCCACCGACCCGAAGGTTCCCACCGCCCATGCATCGTCGATCGCCGTGACGAAGACGTCTGCGGCAGGGATGGGCATCGGGTGCTGCGTGAGCTTCTTTCCGTCCCAGAACAGCGCCAGTCCCTCTCCGACGGCCCAGATGGCGTTCGGGCCGACGCCGTGAATGGCGCTCAGCGAACATCCGCCCCTCGGCGCCTCGTGCGCTGGCATGCCTTTCACTTCGTTCCAGCGCACACCGTCCCAGTGGGCGACCGTATTGCCAGCTGCCCAAACGTCGGTCGCGCTGGCTGCCCAGACCGCGCAAAGTGCCTTGGGAGGCGGCTTCTGCACACACCAGCCATCGGCGTCGCAGGTCTCTTCGGGCTTCGGAGCTGGCTTTGCGGCGTGCTGGGGTGTCTCCTCGCGCTTGCGACAGGCGCTCGCGACGCCAAGAGCGAGAACGAACGACAGGCAGACCTGGGAGCTCGTTCTGGTGACAGCCATGCGTTGCCCTGCCTAACCCGTGACACGGCGGCTTTGCGCAAAAATCACGGCATCGACGCCCGTTCCCGCGACCGCGCGCGGCCGTTCCTCCGCGACCACGAGCTTCCACTCACTCGGATCGAGTGCGGCGACCGCGCTCTCGACCGAGACCTGCACCTGACTCGCGGCGGCTGTCGGCTTTCCCGTCGCGGGATCGAGCGGGCGGTGGCCGACCATCAACAAGGTCCCGCCGGGAGCGACTCCGCTCGCGATCCGCCGCACCATTTCGTCCACCGAGCCGGCGATGTGGACATGGAGGCAAACCACCAGGTCGAAGTGGTTGCGCGGCGGCTCCCACACCCCCAGATCGCCCTCGACCCACGCGATGCGCTCGGCGATGTCCGAGCCCAACGCCTCCGCTCTCGTCCGAGAATGCGCGAGCACACTCGCCGAGAAATCGACCGCCGTGACCTCCCAGCCATGCGCGGCGAGCCACAACGTCTCCGCTCCATGACCGCAGCCAGCGTCGAGCGCACGCCCCGGGCGAAGGGCGCCGACCTCGGCGAGCAGGTGCGCGTTCGGCGGACGCTGCGCGACCTTGTCCGGGTGCTCACGCAGTGTTTTTACCCAGAGCTGCTCCCAGTACGTACGGTCGAACGTCATGCGCAGAGGTTACGCCCGCGGCAGATCGGCGCTATGGGTTCGGCATGGAAACGAACGAGGTAACGCGCGGACGCCTGATCGATCACGTTCATCTGGTGGTGGCCGACCTGGGGCGGAGCAGACGTTTCTACGAGGCCGTGCTGAAAGCGCTCGGCGTGCCGCTCGGAGGCGAGGGGCCCGGCTTCTTCTGGGCCGACGAGCTGTTCGTTTCGACCCCGGAGAGCCCGGCCGCGTCGGGCAAGCCGACTGGGCGCGTACACCTGGCATTTCAGGCCGAATCACGCGATTTGGTGGCGGAGTTTCACCGCGCCGGGCTCGCGGCCGGTGGCGTCGACAACGGTGCGCCTGGCGATCGGCCTTACCACCCCGGATACTTTGCGGCCTTCTTGCTCGACCCCGACGGCAACAACATCGAGGCCGTGTATCACGGTCCCGGCGAGCGCTCGAGCCGCGCGGTGGTCATCAAGTTCTAGCTCGCCGCCCGAGTCTACTGCTCGAGATCGGCGCGCATCGCGTCCGGGCGCTCCTGGATCGTCTGGAGCAAGCTCTGGAAGCCCTGCTCGAACTCCTCTTCCGTGTACTCCTTGCGCGGATCGGCGGCGACCTGGCCTTTGATCTGCTCGTAGTAGTCGTTCGCCATCGTCTCGAGGTCGGCGCTCTCGTAGGCTGCGATCACTTCTTCCACGGCGCTGCGATACGCGGTGACGCAGCTCGGGCTCTCGAGGCAGCGTTGAAAGATGAGCCCGCCAGTGATCGGTCCGTTCTCTGAATCGTATTGACGTGCGGGCTCGAAGAGCGCGATGTGCGGCTTGCCGGAGTCGCGGTAGGGCTTCATCGACATGTCCATGCCCCACGGCAAGAACACGAACTTGCCGGACGTGGGATCGTCGTAGATGCGGAAGTTGTTCGGGTAGAAGACCGTGTACGCGTACATGTCCCACTGATTCACGGCAGCCTCAGCCGCGGTGAAGCGCAGGAAATGGTCGGTGTCGAGCGAGCCGCCGACGTCTTCGAGGAAGGTCTCGTCGCTCGCGGCGCCCACGGCGGTGATCAGCTGAACTAGGTTTGTGCGGTCGTTGGCTGACTCGTTGGTCTCGAGGTCGAACTGCGCCTCGGCGCCCGGCACGAAGTCGACTTGCCCCTCCTCGTAGAGGTTGCCGTCGTTGCTGGTGAACCAGCGCGAGAGGAACGTCTTGTCTTCGGCTTCGACGTTTGCGTACACGCCATAGAACTCGCCGTTGACGTAGACCACCGCGCTATTGCAGCGCGGAGCGGGCAGACCGGCGTGGCGGAAGAGCTCGTACGCCATGCGCTCGGCCAGGAATGAGGGATCTTCGACCATGTTGTTGAGCGTCAGGCGCTTGAGCCCGAGAAAGGTCTGATCGTTGACGTACTCGTCGAACTTGAGCTTGAACGGCGGCTTCTCGTCGAGCGTGCGGAAGCTGGCCTCGCCCTTGATGCGCAGGCCGATGTTCTCGACCGTGACAGCGCCGTAGTGCAGCGTGGCCGACACGTACTCGTCCTGCAGCGGATCATTCGGTCCCGACACCTGGTTCAATGCCTCGATCGACTCCGCGGGCAAATCGATGTCGAAGCGCGGCAGCTTGGTCGGGTCGTAGATTTCTGCGCTGAGGTCGGGTCCACCTCCCGCCGTTCCGCCCAAGCCAAGCCCGCCGACGCCGCCCAACCCGCCGCTGCCTGCACCTCCGGTCGACACCGCCTGTCCTGCGCTCCCTCCGGAGTCGTTTCCGGCACCGCTGTTACTTACCGTTCCGCCCGAAGTGCCGCCCCCACCAGCAACGCTCTCCGTCGCGCCCGGCCCGCTCACCTCGGGCTTCGCAGGCTCGGAGCAACCGCAGGCAAGGGCACAAGAGGCTGTGATCAGAACAATCGGCCGGTAGCGCGAGCAGAGCGTCATCGTGACCACAAAAGCCGCGAGTTCCCCCAATGGCTCACTTTATCGGCGCGTGATCGCATCCTCCCATTTCATGGGCAGGCCGGCTCTGGCCCCTTGTCGTCCAGGTAGCGCTCGTACTGCACGCTATATCGAGCCCAATTCTCGACGCTGATCGGCTTCACACAGAAGCCGTACATGGCCCCAGGGCTCACGCCCACGACCTGTTCGGAACCTGGCACCACGAGAACGCTGAAGAGGTGCAAGGGGGCGAGGGGAGCCGGCGATCGATCACTTCCCACCGCCACGACCCAGTGCTCGCCGTCATTGTCCAGCGTCAGCGAACAGCGTCGCCGCTTGCAGGCCTTGTCCATCAGCGGCAAGCGGTTGACGCTTTGCAAGACTCGCTCACCCTCTTCCGGATCGAATCGGCTCGGACTTCCCGCGTCCTGATCGATCCTCCCGGCATCATTCGGACCGGCGTCGTTTGCAGCGGCGTCGAGAGCGACGACGCTGGTTCGAGGTGCGGAAAAGGCCGCGTCATCAGCAGGGGAGCGCCCGCACGCCATGCTGCCGGTGAGAACGGCGAGCGTAGCGGCGGAGCGAGGGAAACGGCGGGGGCTCACGATGGTTGTCGATGCACCTTAGTGGGACGAGCAGAACCCTTCACTTTGAAGGGTTGGTCGTGAGATCGCAGTCTTTACAAAGGCTGACAGGGGGCAGCGGGCCGATCATGTTACGGCTGAAATTGCCCGAGCCGCGACCCGCCGTGGAAAGCCGGCGCGGTTTCGGGCACCAATTGGCTCGTTAGAGCCCGAGTCGGCCCTGCACGCCGATGCTCCACGCGTCACCACCCAAGGTGCCGCCCACGGGAATGCTCGCTTCCAAGCCGAGCTCGACGTGATGACCCAGCCACAGGTGCAGGCCGGGCTCCAGAACGGGTTGAAGGCGGGAATTTCGGTCGCCCTCGAGTGCAGGGTCTTGGACGCGCAAAAGCTCTGCGAACAGGCCGCCGCCGAGTGAAGTGCCAAACCAAGGCGTGAGCCACCAGGTCGCTTCGAGGTCGATGGCCGGTAAGATGCCGATCGGGTGGGTTTCGGTTTCTTCCGGCAGGCTGGCGTCGGAGACCCGCGCGAGCAGGGGCACGTCGAGGCTTGCGCGAAACTCGAAGGGGTGTTGCGAATGCTCGACGCTGGCGCCAAGTCGCAGGCCCGTCACGCCGGGGGTTAGCAATGGAGAGTCCTTGCCGCCGCTCAGCGCGCTCCCGAGCGCGAGCGCCCGGTTGTTGAGCAGCGCCGTTTCGGTCCCGTGCTCTGCCGACGGTACGATGAACGCAGCGAGCAGCCCGATGCGAGTCGAAGGACGGAGCTCGAGCGGGTGCTCCAGGCCGAGCTCGAGGTTGCCGAGGGCGGTTTCCGGGACCTGTGCTCCGGCAGGGAAATCGAGCCAGGCGAAGGTGACGGGCAGCTTCAGCTGGAGCCAACCCAGGGGCGAGAAACGCGCGGCGGCTGCTCCGGTCAGGACCATGCCGAAACCCGACACCTCGGGAAACGGCGGGGTGACGAACGGGGCCGTCGCCAGGCCGGCCCGATTGGTCAACGACAATGAGATCAGCTCTTCTCGCTCGGTGGCTCGCGCGTTTGCGCTGAGCAGAATCGCGAGTGCGGCGGCGCGCGCGAACGGAGTCACATCGCCTCGATCCAGCGACGCAGCAGGGCTACGGCGGCGGCGTCTATTCGCTCGCTTGCCAGCGGAGGCATCTGGCGAAATCGGCTGCGCTGACTCATGAGCTCGATCATCGGGCTGTCGTCTGGCCGGCCTGGCTCGATGCAGACGTCCGTTGCCGTGCGATAGGTCCTCGTCCCCGTAGCCAGCGGCCCCTCGTCGGCGCGCAGCAGGAAGTCGACGTCGCTCTCGGGATCGAAGCAGCGAGCACCGCTGCGGCTAGGCCGCGAAGCATTGTGGCAATGACTGCAGTTGGCATGCAGGTAGCCCAGCGCTGCCTGTTCGGTTTCGTTGCCAGGGATCCGCGGCGTCACGTCGGGAACTCGTGACAGGAGGCCCGATCCAACGAGCTCGTCGAGATTCAACGAGTCCGGTTCGGTTTGCTGGGCGAGCTGGACCGCTGAGAACCCGAGGACGTGGCTGCTGCGGCCTCCGTGGCAGGCGTCGCATTCGTTCGATGCCGGCGCGTTGTGTGGGGTCCCGCGAGCGTCGATCGCTCCGTAAGGCGCTGCGATCGCGTCGCTCTCGTCGTCTTGCCAGAGATACGCGACCCCGATCCAGCCGTCGGGTAGGCGCTGCAAGAGCCTGGTTTCGACGCGCACGCCATTGCGCGTGAACTCCTTCCAGACCTTCGTCCCGACGGGAAATTGCCAGGAGTCCAT
>DATLIL010000952.1:0-2858 GCA_035539475.1 Polyangiaceae bacterium | reverse complement strand
GCGAGGGATCGTGCAATCGAGGCGACAAGCGGGTGAGCTCGAGCGCGCCGTGATCTCGACTCCCGTCGCGAGATCGAGGGGGATCGGAGTCATCCCGCCGCGGAAGTTCCAGCTGTCGATGCCGAAGAGAAAACTCGGACTGACGACGATGCTCCAGTCACCAGGAAAGCTCAGGCCGATGATCACGCCGCCGTCGGAGTTTCCGTTGAACGTCCAGTCACCGACGATCTCGGTCGAGCTGATCGCGTGCAACTCTTTGGGCTCGTCGGAGACGCCGACGGTCGCCGTGGTGGGCACGCTGATGTAGAAATAGACCGACGACCGCGGTTGCAGCACGCCGCCTGAGTCACTGTCGATGCCGTGGTGCATGACGAGGGCGAGCGCGGGGTCGAACAGGGTGCGGTAAAGCAGGATGCTGCTCGCCCCGAGCTCCTCGTATCCGGTGTGGCTGCTGGCCGACGAGTACGCGTAGAAGGCGTCGAAGGCGGCCGGGCCCACGATGGGGATCAGTGGCTGCTCGAGCTCACCCTGGCGCATGACGAGCGCGGCGCTGCTCGCGTTCTGCGGGCCGAGATCGCACTCCTCGCCGGGCTCGAGCACGCCGTTGCCGCACAGCGCGGGCGTACCGGCGTCGTCGACCGGCACCGGCATGCCCGCGACTCCCGCGGTGGTCGTGGCGCCGCCGGGGGCGCCGTTGCCGCCACTAGCCTTCGAGCCGCCGCTCGAAGACTTGCCGCCAGTGGCGCTCGCGCCTTCTTCGAGCGGGAGCTCCAGGCTGGTGCGAGCGCCGCAAGCGCTGCCGGCGAGCAGGCAGGCGACGAACGCGGCGCTGGCTGCCCGCGTCATGCTGCGGTGGCGCGGAAGACGCGCGCGCTGCCGCTGAGCGCGTAGCCAGGGTCGGAGGCGCGGATCAGGGCCGAACCGCCCTGGGCGAGCTGCAGATCGACGCCCGCGCTGAGCAAAGCGCTCCCACGCGTGACCAGCAGGATCTCGGGTCCGTCGCTGCGCTGCGGCCGGAGCGTGCCCTCGACGTCGAAGTACGACAGTCGGAACTCCGGCGCTGGCGTGCGAAAGACGTGCTCGTCGCCGTCGCGCTCGGCTTCGAGCGGTCGGGCGTCGATGGCACTGAAATCGAGCACGCTGAGCAGCTCGGTGACGTCGACGTGTTTGGGGGTGAGGCCACCGCGCAGAACGTTGTCGGAGCTCGCCATGATCTCGACGCCGGTGCCTTGCAAATAGGCGTGCAGGTTGCCGGCGGGCAGGTAGACCGCCTGCCCCGGCGCCAGGGTCAGTAGATTGAGGCAGAGCGCGATCACGATGCCGACGTCACCCGGGTAGAGCTCGCCGACACGCGCGGCCCAGGCGTACTCCTAGGCGAACTCTCCGCCCGATATTGCGAGGCAGGCGCCCTGCGTGGCGGCCGCGAGCTCGGCGCGTAGCGCGGGCGGCGAGGTCATCACGCCCTGGAAGAAGCCGCGCAGATCGCCGGCCTTCAGGAACGCCAGAAACGGCTCGAGTTTCGCGAGCGCGAGCCGGGCAAACAGGCGCGCCGTGGCCTGGGGTTCGCGGAAGCCGACCAGCGCGTGAAAGGGGCCGAGGGCGCAGATCAGCTCCGGCTTGTGATTGGGGTCCTTGTAGTTGCGGTGGGCTGCGTCGAGCGGCACGCCCTGCGCCTCTTCCGCGGCGTAGCCGGCGCGGGCCTGCTCGAGGTTCGGGTGCGCCTGCAGCGAGAGGGGCGTTTCGGCAGCGAGGACCTTCAGCAAAAACGGGAGACGAGGGCCGAAGCGACCGAGCACGCGCGCGCCGAGCACGGCTTCGGGCTGGGCGGCGATCAGGTCGAGCAGTGAGCGTTCGCCGCCACCGTCGGTGATGCGCGACGGCGCCAGCGGGTGCGCTCCCATCCAGAGCTCCGCTTCGGGGCCGCGTGAAGGTACGGGCCGACCAGCGAGCTCCGCCAGCGCGGTGAGCGAGCCCCAGGCGTAGGGTTGAATGGTGTTTCGCAAGGCGTCCATGTCACTGTTCGCTGCGCGGAAAGATCAGGACGTAGGCGGCCGGCTCGGGGTGGAACAAGACGGTCTGCTTGGCGAAGCGCTCGGCGTCGTAGTGCGAGTACCAGGGCAGCGCGCGCCAGGCCTCGCTGTCTTTGATGAACTCGGGCACGATCAGATCGAGCTCGACGTAGCGACCCTGGGTGCGCTGGCTCAGCCTGGGGCCGAAGCTCCAGGCCTCCATCTGCGGGCGCGGCGCGATGTCGTTGTGTCGCGCGCCGCCGTAGGTGAGAAGGAGCTTGGATTGATCGGCGCCCGGCGTGTCGAGCAGCTTTTCGATCGAAGTCGCCGTGGTGTCGGCGACGAGCTGCAACATGCGGGCGATGTCGCCGTCGCCGGCGTCGAGCACGGCCTGGAACTCCTCGCAGGTCGGCTCGAGCGGGTGCGGCGCGATGCCGAAGCTCTGCGCCGCCTTACCCAGCGTGACGAACTCGTTCTGGTTGGATTTGGCCTGCTCCTGGGTGACCGGCTTCTGGGCCTCCGCCACGGCCTGCTCGCGCTTCTTGCCGCAGCGGCCGGTGCCGACCATGAGCTCGATCACGATGTCGGTGGCTTGCCCCTTCAGCTTGGGCAACAGCTCTTCGCCGAAGCGACGCGTCGACGAGTGCACCTTTGGGTCGCGCTGCTGGGCATGCGACTCGCCGACGGCCAGGACGCGCGGTTTCTGCTGCAGCACGTAGTCGAAGGCCTGCTCGGGACCGTCGAAGGCCAGACAGTCGAGCGCGCCGCAGGGACTGCCCACCGGGGCTGGCTGCGCCTGGCTGGCAGTGGGTGGCGGCTCGGGCTGGCGAAGCCGACGCCGTCCCTGAA
>DATLIL010000951.1:0-28389 GCA_035539475.1 Polyangiaceae bacterium | reverse complement strand
AGAGGCGATGCTTGGTGGTCGTGCGACCCTCGCGCCGCTTGAGCTCGATGAAGACCCAGCGCGGCTCGCTGTTCTTCGACAGCGCGAAGTACTCGCGCGCACGGATCTTCACGTTGCTCGTGGCGCTGCGCCGAGCCGATCGCACCGAGCGTGATCGCGCGCTACAGGCGTCTTTCGTTCCAGGACGAACAGGCGCGGCTGCGCGTCACGATCGACAGCGACATCGCCTATTTTGCGCTCCCGCCCGGGGGCTTTCACCTGGCGCGGCCGCTGTCCGGCGAAGGCTTGGGCGCCCCGGTCCACGTCGAGCCTCGAGCACTCGTGGAAGTGAAGCGTCGCGGGAGCTCCCCGTCATGGCTGGATCACCTGCTGAACGCAGAAGCGGTGCCCGCGCCGACCTTCAGCAAGTTCTCTGCTGCAAACTCCGCGGTGTACGGCTGAAAACTTCCAACGCTACCCTTGCGTCGCCCAAGACCCGGTAGCTAAACAAAAAAGTGCTCCGGCAGCGCGCGGCGAACGCCGAAGCCAACGCGCAACAGTGCCGTAAAAGCGCAACGGGTCGGTTCCGGCTGTGGCCGGAGCTGCGACGCGCGTTCCTCCGAGCGAGGCGCGGAAGGCGCAGGAGTAAGCGGCGATCGCTTCACCCCGGAGTCCAAAAATGAGCAGCCATTGGAATCACAGGGCCAGGACGTGGTGTCTCGCTCTGCTGTCGCTGACCGCGTCGGCGTGTGGCAGCGCGGAACCGCCCGCCAGCCAGGCAGAGGGGAGCGGCGGGTCCGGAAGCGGCGGGACGACCGGCAGCGGAGGAACCCCGGTGCCGACCCAGGGCATCGATCCGGGTCGCGTCGGGATCCACCGACTCAACAACACCGAATACAACAATACCGTCCGCGATCTCCTCGGCGTCGCGTCGACGCCCGCCGAAAACTTCCTGGCGGAAGAGGGCTTGAACTTCGACAATACGGCCACCGCGCTCGGTATGGCGCCGACGCAGTACGAGGCGTACTTCAACGCCGCCAGCGCCCTCGCCAGCGAGGTCCTCGGAAGCCCCGCGTTGCTCGCGCGGATCATGACCTGCACCCCGGCGGCACCGTCCGACGCCTGCGCCACGCAGATCGTGCAGAACTTCGGCCTGCGCGCCTTCCGGCGACCCCTGGATGCCACGGAAGTGGCGCGCGCCCTGGCGGTGTTCGACGCGGAGCTCGGTCGCTCCGGCAACGTCAACGAGGCGGTGGGGCTCACCGTGCGCGCGATGCTCGCCTCGGCGGCGTTCCTCTACCGCACGGAGCTCGACCCGAACCCCGCGTCGCTCGAGCCTCATGCGCTGAGCGCCTACGAGCTCGCATCGCGCCTGTCGTACCTGGGCTGGAGCACGATGCCGGACCCCACGCTGTTCGATCTGGCGGCTTCCGGAGAGATCTTGCAGACGGCGGCGCTGGAAGCACAGCTCGATCGCCTGCTCGGCGACAACAGGGGCGCCGTCCTGAATCCCTTCGTCGAGAGCTTCGCCGGCCAGTGGCTCGACATCCGCAAGCTCGTGACCCACAGCGTGACCCCGCAGGTGTTCGACACGTACACGACCGAGCTCGCCGACGCCATGGCGCTGGAGAGCTACCTCTGGTTCCAGGAGTTCGTCACTCAGAACCGCCCGGTGAGCGACTGGTTCACTGCCGACTTCAACTACGTGAACGACACGCTGGCGCAGCACTACGGCATGACGCTGCCCGGTAGCCCGACGCACCAGCGCGTGGAAGACACGAGCGACCAGCGCCTCGGTTTCCTCGGCCTGGGCTCCTTCCTCACGCACACGTCGTTCCCGAGCCGAACCTCACCGACCCTGCGCGGCGTCTGGGTGATCTCGGAGCTCCTCTGCTCACCGCCGGCGCCGCCTCCGGCCATGGTCCCCGAGCTCGGCGACAGCGCTACCCCGGACGAGGAAAACGAGCCGGACGGCGCCGAGAACGTGCGCGAGCGACTGGAGCGCCACCGCGCCGAGCCGCAGTGTGCCGGCTGCCACGCCATGCTCGATCCGATCGGCCTCGGCCTCGAGACCTTCGACGGCATCGGGCGTTTCCGCACCACGTACGGTAACGGCGAGACCATCGACGCCTCCGGGATTCTGCCCGACGGCACGACGTTCAACGGGCCCAACGAGCTCGGCCCGATCCTCGCCGCCGACCCGCGCTTCGCCAGCTGCATGACGAGCAAGCTCTTCACCTACGCGCTCGGCCGCGAGGTGGAGACGTACGACACCGGCTCACTCGACAAGATCGCGATGAACTGGGCAGCCCGCGGCACGAACATCCGCAACCTGATGAAGGAAATCGTCGTCAGCGACGCCTTCCGCTTCCGCCGAGGAGAAGCCCCGTGAAGAACCGAGGAACCCACTCCATGAAGCAAAAGCCCTGGCTCTCGCGCCGCAACGTGCTCAGGGGCATGGGCGTCACGCTGGCCTTGCCCTGGCTCGAGTCGCTGGCTCCCAAGGTCGCGCAGGCTCAGGCCGCCGGAAAGGCCAAGCGTTACCTGTTCATGTACTTCTCGAACGGGGTGGCGCAGGGCTTCTGGCCCGCGAATGGCACCGGCGCCGGCGCCGCCTGGACTCCGTCTCCGCTGCAGGAGCCGCTGCTGCCCTACAAGAAGTACATCCAGGTGCTGGACAACGTCGGGCAAAGCGAGCTCTTCGACGCCTGCTGCGCCGGCAACTTCAATCCCAGCCACTCGCAGCTGTGTGCGCCGACCACGTCCTGCACCATCAACGATCCCAGCGAGCCGATCCTGGGTGGTCCCTCGATCGATCAGGTGCTGGCGCAGAACATCGGCGACCTGACGCCGTTCGATTCACTGCAGATCGGCTGCTCGACGATGCCCTCGTACGCCGACGGCCAGCACCCCGCCATCTCGCGCAGCATCTCGTGGGCGGCGTCCGATCAGCCGCTCTACAAGGAGGTCAATCCGCAGTCGGTGTTCGATCGCTTGATCGGCCAGCTCGGAACTCCCGGCATGGCGGACCCCAATGCCCAGGCCGCGGCCGACCTGCGCAAGGCGCGCGACCTCAGCGTGCTCGACTTCGTGCTCCAGGACGCGACCTCGCTGCAAAACAAGCTCAGCACCAGCGACAAGCGCCGTCTGGATCAGTTCCTGACCTCGGTCCGCGACCTCGAAACCCGGGTCAAGAACCAGTCCGCCGTCATGCCGGTCAAGGACTACATGCGGCCGACGATGTCCGCGTCGTACAACGAGGAGGCGCGCGGCGGGGACGACGATCCGGACGGCTACAACCGCAACACGCACGCCGAGCTGATGAACGACCTCATCACCATGGCGTTCGAGACGGACCTGACCCGTGTCGTCAGCCACATGCTCGACGACGCCCGCAGCGACTATCACTACCACTTCCTCAAGCAGCGTGAGTTCAGCGCCACGGGCTCCGTGGAGATCGACGCGCCGCTCAACACGGCGCTACAGGGCGACCTGCTCGGGCTCCACGGGCTGCAGCACGACGGCGACGACAACAACGGCTTCGCGACGGTGAACCACTGGTTCGTGCAGAAGCTCGCGACGCTGCTCGAGCGCCTGTCGACGTCGATGGAACCCGACGGCAGCGGCACCACGCTGCTCGACAACACCATCATCACGTTCATGTCGGGAATGCAGGGCTCCAATCACGCGGGCCATCACCTGCCCATGATCCTGGCCGGCAGCGGCGGGGGCGTGTTCAAGACCGACTACCGCCACGACTTCGCGTCGGAGGTGCGGCTGGCCGACGTTCACCTCACCATCCTGCAGAACGGCTTCGGTCTGACCAACGTGGCGTCGCACGGCAACAGCGGCGGCATCGTCGCTGACATTCTGGTCTGAACGGCGCTATTTGCGGCTGGGCTCGACGCCAGGCGCCACGCCGGGCGACGGCTGGAGCTCGAGCTGGGTCCTGAGCAGCATGGTCTGAATGATGGGGTTCGAGCGAACGACCTCCGGATCGCCTCGTGCGATGTCGGTGGCACTCTGCAACGCATTCGTCGCAGCCGTGTTCCAGCGCGTGAGCTTGGGCTCGAGGACGGTGTGGCGCTGCTCGATCTGGCGCGCGGTATCGAGCGGCGTATCGAGGCCGATCGGCGGGATCGAGCTGCGTACGCGCGACTGCATCCCGAAGAGCAGGTCTGCCTTGGCGTACTGCGCCACGAACTTCCACCTCGAGTCACCCTTGGCGATCACGTCGTCGAGCATCGCGAGGCTGGGCGCGGCCGCCGCGTCCATGGCCTGAATGGTCGCGTCGCTATCGCTCACTGGCACCTTCGACAGGGCATCGTCGGCGGAGCAACTCGCGGCAGAGACGCGCGCGCCGAAGGCTGGATCCGCGCTCCGCGCCGAGGTCGGGATCTGCGCAACCGACCGGCAGCGCTCGGGTAACCTCGAAAGGTCAATCGTTGGTGCGGCGCTGGCGGCTGATGCTCCGATCAGACCGAGAAGCAGCGCGGTGGCTGGGACGAATCGACGCATGGGGAACGCTCCTCTCTCGCTGATCGAGGGAGGCAAGCAGCGTGCCCCGAAGCGCCTAGCCCCCGGGCCGCGCGATCGTCAGCGTCTCGCCAATCGCGGGGATGTGGCATGCAACCGGGTCGAGCTCACGGCGCTGCCACTCGGCGCGAAGGCGAGCGGGAGGCTCGTCGAGCGGCTCGTCGGTGAGCTTGAAGGTGCCCCAGTGCATGGCCACGAAGCTCCGCGCACCGAGGTCGGTGAAGGCGCGCGCGGCCTCTTCCGGGTTCATGTGTTGCTTGCTCATGAACCAGGCGGGGTCGTAGGCGCCGATGGGGAGCAGCGCGGCGTCGATCGGCCCAGCGCGGCGGCCGATCTCGGCGAAACCGTCGAAATACGCGGTATCGCCGGAGTGGTACAGGCGCGCCGTGGAGCCTTCGATGACGAAACCTCCCCACAGCGTCGCGTTCATGTCGTTCAAGCCGCGGCGACTCCAGTGCTGCGAGGGCACGAAGCGAACGCCGACGACCCCGACGCGCGTCTCGCCCCACCAATCGAGCTCCGTGCAGACCAGGTTGTGACCCGCAAAGAAGGCCTTCAGGCCGAGCCCGGCAACGACGGGACGCCCGACGCTCTCGAGCGACGGCAGATCGAGGTGGTCGCGGTGGTTGTGGGTCACGAGCTGCGCGTCGATCGGCGGAAGCGTGGCAGCGTCGAGCGCCGGCGGGACGAAGCGCCGGATCCCCGGGCCGATGCTCTGCGACAGGATCGGATCGATGAGCAGCGAGACACCGTCGAGCTGAACCAGCCAGCTGGCGTGACCGATCCAGGTGATCCGTGCGGGCTCGCCGGGCGCTGGCGGTGTCCGTAAACGTTCGTAGTCCGGCGTCACGCTCGGCGCTGGTGCAGCCACGGAGCCGTGACGGCGCCGGCCGAGGACACGGTCGACGACCGCCCACTTCAGCACGCTCGAGAGCGGTTGCGGCTCCGTGCCGTCCAGGTTGACGAAGCGAAACCGAGACGACGAGGGGCGGTCCATGACCTCGTGCAGCGTGGCACAATGGCGCTGCTTGTCCGAAAGGTATTTGATCCTCGGAGCCGGTTACGTCGGTGCCCGCCTCGCCAGGCTGGCGAGAGAGAGGGGGCACGACGTCACCGTCACCACGCGTTCCGTCGAGCGCTCAGCCGAGCTCGAGCAGCAGGGCTTTCAGGTGGTCCAGGCGTCTTCACTCGACGCCGGCATCGGCCGTTGCGTGGACGAGCAGACCCACGTCGCTGTGGCATTTCCCGCTGACGGAGTGACCGATCGAGTCGTAGCCCCGGCGCTCGCCGGAGCCGCCAGCGTGACCTACGTATCGACCACGGGCGTCTACGACGACACGACCGGTGATATCGACGACACGACGCCCCTGCCGGAGCGTCCGAGCGCGCGCAGCCAGCGCTACCTCGACGCCGAGGCGTGTTATCGGGCGATCGGCGGGACGGTTCTGCGCTGTCCGGCGATCTACGGACCCGATCGCGGTCTGCACGTGCGCATCACCTCGGGCCGACATCGGATACCGGGAGACGGAATGCGCTTCATCTCGCGCATTCACGCCGACGACCTGGCCGAGCTGCTCTACGCCGCCAGGGTGGTGAGGAGTGAGACGTTCGTGGTCGGCGATCTCGAGCCCACGCCCCACCTCGAAGTCGTGCGCTTCGTGTGTCAGACACGTGGCCTCCCGCTGCCACCCTTCGAACCGTTGCAAGATGCCGCAGAAAGCCTGCGCGCCGATCGCAGGGTGCGGCCGGAGCGCGCGCTGGCGCGGCTGGGTGTTTCGCTCCGGTATCCGAGCTATCGCCAGGGGATGGCGCCGTAACGGCACTGATCGGTTGACGCGCCTGGAGCCTCGACCGAGAGTCCGCGCCGCCATGAACGACAAGCCGTTGCAGCGACGCCTTTTACTGGGAGCAGCCTCGGTTGCGGGCGCGAGCCTGGTAGCCTCGTCCGCGCGAGCGCTTCCGCGCGGTTCGAGCAGTGATTTCGCGCGAGCGACGCGCATCCTGCAGCCGTACGGCATCGGCATCGCCGGACATGACGACGGGCCCTTCGACGTCATCAGCACGACCGTAAGGTCGCTTCCGGGGACCGCTTACACGCAGGCCGTGAAGAACGGACAGACGGACGTGCTCAGCGTCCGGACCGCGGTCTTCGGCGAGAACTCGAGCTTCGAACACTTTCACGACGTGAAGGGCGAGCCGATCCCCTGCATCAAGACGACGATCGAGAAGGCTCTGGCGACGCACGAGGTCTTCAACGAGGGCGCCATCATCCCCTGCGTCCGGGTTTCGTCCGAGATGCTCGAGGGAGCGCACGTCGGTGAGGTCGTCTTCGATCACCTCCACGAGATCAACGACGGCGACATCGTCCCCTGCGTCAGAACGACGATCCACGATCACGCTCTCGCCAGCCACGAGCTCTTCGACGAAGGCGCGATCGATCCCTGCTTCCGCGTTTCCTCGGAGATGCTGGAGGGAGCTCGCATCGGCAAGATCGACTGTGTGCACCTTCACGAAAACGACAGCGGCGAGATCATCCCCTGTGTCAGGACCACGATCCACGATCACTCGCTGGCGACCCACGAGCTGTACGACGACGGCGCCCTCGAGCCCTGCTTCCGCGTCTCCTCGGAGATGCTGAAGGGAGCGCGCATCGGCACCGTCGAGTGCGTCCACTTTCACGCGACCGAGAAGGGGGTCATCGCGCCGTGCGTGCGCATGACGATCCACGATCACTCGCTGGCGACTCACGAGATCTTCGACGCCGCCCGTGACGGCGCTACCTCGGTCGAGGTCGTGACGGAGATGCTCGAGGGCGCGCGCATCGGCGCCGTGGACATCCTGGTGTCCGACCCGAACGCGCCGCTCACGCTCCGGGTCGGCGAGCACACGTACGTGCTCGTCGACGGCGCGCTGGTCGAAAAGCGCTGAATCGGCAGCGGTTCGTGCCTGTTCGTGGCATAGGCGGGACCTATCGCCGCCCGCAGAATCGCGCGGGCCTCCAAAAATAAGCTGCTCAACTCAAGAGCTCTCGTTCGCCTCATGGAACAGCGAGCACTCGTGTGTGCAGCAGGTTTCGTCGCCTGGCTTCGCGATTGAATCGGCGAAGAGCACGCACGAGTTGAAGGTTTCCTGTCGGGTCTCCCTTCGCCATTCAGCTGGTAGCGAATCGGCTCATCGCCAACGCCAGCCGGGAGACTCATGACGACCCTTCGCACGACCCACCTGGCCGCCGCTCTGACCCTTTCCCTCGTCGCCGCAGCGACGGCTTGCTCGGGCGATCCCGCGCCGGCGCAACAACCCGTTCCCGGCGGCGGCTCGGGCGGCGCTGGAGCGACGGCGGGCAGCGGAGCCGGTGGAACCGGCGGCGCGGCGAGTGGGGGAACCCCCAGCAGCGGAGGCAGCGCCGGCACACCAGCAGCGGGTAGCGCCGGTGACACGTCCGTCGCGGGGACTGCGGGAAGCGCTGGCGCAGCGGGCTCGGGCGGCTCGGGCGGCGGCACGAACCCCGGTCCGAACAGCATGACCATCACGCTGGACACCACCGCCGCAGGCGCCAACGTCCCCGAAGCGGTGACGAACTACCCGCTCGCCATCCAGCTCGACGCGACCAACTTCAACTTCGCGCAGGCCGGCGCGATGGGTGAAGACGTCACCTTCGAAAAGGCCGACGGCACGCTGCTGCCGCATTCGATCGAGCACTGGGACGCGACCAGCATGACCGCGGCGCTCTGGGTCAAGGTCGACAGCATCGCCGGCAACACGGCGGATCAGCAGATCGTCATGCGCTGGGGTACCCCCGGCGCGACGTCGACCGCCGACAGCAAGGCCGTCTTCAGCCTGGCCGACGGCTTCTATGGCGTCTGGCACCTGGACGAGGACGGCAACACGACGGCCGGCGGCTTCAAGGACGCCAGCGAGCACGAGGTGCACGGCACCGGCGTCGGCATGATCGCCGGCTCGCGCGTTGCTGCCCGCGTCGGCATGGGCGCGCATCTCGACAACCCCGAGGGTCAGGACACCGCGCGCTGGATCAAGGTCGACGGCGAGAAGACGGCGGAGTTCAACTCGAACAACGTGCTCACCGCGTCCGTCTGGGCGCTGGCCTATTCGTATCCAATCTACAGCTACGAGACGATCTTCTGTAAGGGCGATACCTCCTGGTCGATCCAGCGCGTGCAGTACGACACGAACGGCTACCAGTCGTGCCTGCTCGCCGGCGGACAGCCGGGCTACCACCTCTGTATCTACGACTTCGCCGCTCAGCCGCTCGTGACCGAAGAGTGGCTGCACTTCATGCTCGTGCTCGAGGATCCGAACATGACGCTCTACATCAACGGCGAGCTCAACGCCGAAGGCTCCGGTGGCGGCTGGAACCAGGGCACTCACGACCTCGGCATCGGCAACCAAACGCAGCTCCTGGGTGCTCGCCGCCAGTGGGACGGCATCATCGACGAACCGCGCGTGATGCAGGTGGCGCGCAGCGCGAGCTGGGCCAAGCTCGACTACGAGAGCCAGCGCGAGGGGCAGACGCTCATCACCTACGGCCCTGCGGCGCTCTGACCACGAACGGTGCGTCCTCGACGGTAATCAAACCAGGCGGGTAGATCGGGGCGCCGGCGGCGACGAACTCCAGGAGCTCGACGACCTCCGCGCCCCGGAGCGGCAGCTTCGTTACCTCGTCCAGCGTGAACCAGGCCGCCTGCAGCGAGTGTTCGTCCGCAAACTTCTTGGGCTCGGCCGCACCTGTTGCCGAGGCCGTGAACAGTACGCGCACGCGGCTGTGGTTGTCGGCTCGGGGAGAGTGCTCGATGCGCACGATGCCTTCGAGCTCGACGCTGACGCCGCTCTCTTCGAGGGTCTCGCGCCGGGCGGCGCTGGCGAAGTCTTCGTTGGGCTCCACGCGTCCAGCCGGCAGGTACCAACTCTGTTTGTGCTTCCGCTCCTGGACCAGCAGGAACTGGTCGCCTCGCCGCACGACGACGAGCACGAAGAACCAGGTCGGGATGGCTTGCTTGGGCATCGCGAAAGAAAGGTTCGCATGGAAAGACGAAGGGAGCCGCGAGTGCTTTCTCGCGACTCCCTTCGATTGTTGGGTTCTGGGCTCAGAAGCCGCCGCAGAACTCACCCAGACCCGGCACGGTGACGCAGGCTTCGGTGCGGCCGTTGATCACCTGCACCCGGCCGCCACCGAGCGGCACGCAGCTGTCGGCCGTGACGCAGTATTCGCCCTGCACCCCACCGCCGAGACCGCTGGTGCCGATCGCGACGTCGACGGTGCCGTGGAAGGTGCCGTAGTCGAAGTCGGGGATCACGACCTTGGTCTCGCACGTCTTGACGCGCTCACACGTGTTCGGGATCTCGCAGGTCCTGGGCACGTTGCACGACGCCTCGACCGAGCAGGATGCCTCGAACGAGCAGCTCCGCGCGACGTCGCAGCTGGCTTCGACACTGCACGAGCAGTCGCCCCACAGGCAGCTGCCGCAGTGCCAGATGTCCGAGAAGTAGTCCCAGCCGCAGAGCACGCCGCTCGTCACGTGGTCGAAGCCGCACTGGGCTCCGTCTTGAGCGTAGGTCCAGCCGCAGCGAGCGCCGTCCTGGACGTAGTCCCAGCCGCACAGGGTGCCGCTCGTCACGTAGTCCCAGCCGCAAACAGCACCGTCGGCAACCGTCTGAGCGCCGCAGACGGCGGCGTCAGTGACGATCTCGGTGCCGCACACGGCCTGATCGGTGATCCACTGCAGCTCCTCCTTGCCGGCGACGATGGGGATCGTCACCTCGCCGTGCCCGCGGAGGTCGACGCCCTGGGCGGTGATCTTGCCGGACATGTCGATGGCAGCGAGCGGCGTCGAGAAGACGCCCTGTACGAACATGCCCTCGTGATTGAGCACGGCGGAGGCGTTGCTCGAGAGGTCGATGCCGCTGACGGCCAGGCGCCCTTCCAGCGCCAGGAACCAGTCCTCCGGGTTGCCGGTGAAGAAACCTTCGGCGCTGACGTCACCGGAGAGTCCCAGGTAGGGTGAGAAGTCGGCGTTGACCGTGCCATGGACGAGCACGCCGCTCTTGTCGATGTCGAGGTTGGCGCTGGCCATGGCGAGGTCGTTCAGATCGAGTCCGGTCCAGTCGCCGAGCTTGCCGGCGTCGAAGCTCAGCGCGCCTTCTGCGTGCAGGTAGCTCTCCGCGACGTCCGAGCTCGCGCGACCCGCGACCTTGAGCTGCGCAGTGTTCACCAGCGGCAGCTCCGCGGGCATCCAGTCGTTGCCACCGCGGGCCATACCGCTGAAGTACGCGTCGGCGCCGTTCTCACCAGCGCGACCGACCAGGGTGCTGGTGGCAATCGGGATCTCCAGGACGACCAAGCCCGCCTCGACGCTCAGGTCGAGCTCGGCGTTGGTGCCGAACTGGAAGCCGTCCTCGGGCTGCTCGAAGAACGAGATGCCGTCGTCGTTCGGATCGAAGTCGTACACGGTGTTGCCACCGATCGCGACCGGGAGCTTGATGGCGTTGAGGTTGACCTTGCCGCCGATCCAGAAGTGACCTTCGAAGCTCGCCGCCTCCGCGTCGATGCCCCAGGTGTTCTCGGGCTCGAACTGCAGGTGGCCGCCGATCGAGAAACCGACGCTGGCCTCGTCCACCGGCCCCATCAACCCGCCGAGCGACGCCCGCAGAAAGAACGCCGGATCGGAGGGATCCAGCGCCATGGTGGCGCTCTGGTTCACCGGCGTCGACACGTCGAGGTCGCCGATCTCGGCTTCGAGCCCCGCCGAGAACGTGAAGTAGAAGTACTTGCGATTCTCGTCGAGCGGGACCTCCACGTCGCTCACGTTGCGTCCGTAGTCGTAGCCGACGGCAGCGTGGATGGGATCCTTGACGCTGGAGTCCGCCGCGAAGCCGATGTTCGGGAAGGGCAGGCGCACGGCGCCGCGGAAGCTCTGGAGCCCGGCAGCCTGGTCGCTACCGTAGTCGAGCGCGACTTCGGCCTCGAGCAGGGTGATGGGCTCGCCGCCAGGAACGTCGACGAGCACGGTGCCCTTGAGGTCGAAGCCGAGCTCGCGCCTGGTCACGTTCTGTTCGAGCGTGCGCAGGACGACGGGGAAGGCGCCCTGGGGATCGAGCACGAAGGTGGCAAAGCCGTTCGAGCTCACGCTGCCGTCGTCGCTCGATTTCCACTCACCGATGTCACCGGACGTCGGCTCGGCCGCAGCGCCCGACTCCTTGGCCTTCTCGCTTTCCTCACGCTGCTCTTCGGAGCAACCGTTGCCGTCGACGGCTACGCCGGCGGCCGTGCCGGGGCACAGGTCGCGATCGGTCGACAGCCCGTCGTCATCGCCGTCCTGGGTTTCGACGTCGGTGACGTTGCCGCCGCCGTTGTCGTCGTCGGAGCCATTGGCTCCGGGCGCGCCGGTGCAGGCGGAGGCGAGAAGAGCGATGAGAAAACACGGGGTGATGAGTCGTCGGTGGGCCATGGTGTTGCCCTTCAGCAAGCCATGTGCCACCAGCGAATCCGGCATATTTCAGGCACTAATGGCGGGTCCGACGCTGGGCAGTGCAGCCCCTTGCACAGACCTCGAAATGCCCGCGTGCAAGCGCGTGCACGCGGCGGTAGGCAGGGCCCAGCATGACTGGCCAAGCTCCGGGTCTTCCCCCTCCCTACGGTGCGCCGATTTCATTGGAGGCCGCCAAGCGAGTGATGGCTGCCGCGGAGGCCTTCGCCAGCTCCAGGGGCTGGCCCGTCGTGATCGCCGTCTACGACAGCGCAGGACTCCTCAAGCTCTTGCACCGGCTCGACCAGTCGAACCTGGCGGCGATCGAGCTGGCTCAGCGTAAGGCCGCGACGGCCGTGAAGTTTCGCAGGCCGACCAAAGCCTTCGAAGAGATCCTGGCAGGAGGGGGCGTGCGAATCCTGTCCATCGCCAGCGAGGTGGTAGCGCTCGAGGGTGGCGTACCGCTGTTCGAAAACGGCGCAGTCGTCGGCTCGATCGGGGTTTCGGGCATGAGCAGCCCCGAGGACGGCGAGGTCGCGGCCGCCGGCGTGCTTGCAATGGATCCGGCGGCCGGCTAGTCGCAGAGCATGTCGAATTCGAAGCGGCTGCTCGTGCTGTCGGCGTTTGCTGCGCTGGTAACGTGCGCCCCGCCGCCCAAGAGCGCTCCCAAAGGCGCTCCGCCCGCGAGCAGCAGCGCAGCCCAGACGACGACGGAGCTCGAGCCGCCGCCGGAGCCGGCGCTACCCAAGCTCCGCACCGGCAGCATCGAGCCCGTCGAGCACCAGGAGCCGCTCGCCCTCGGCGTCGCAGCCCGCGGGAAGGAGGGCGCCGACGAGCTCGTTCGCATCGAGCTGCCTCCGCCGGCTCGAGGCGTCGAATGGGCCGGTAGCGGCGTCACCGCTCCGGGCGTGACGGTCGCGTTCGTCGACGTCGAGTGGGAGGGCAACCGCCGGCACGACATCCTCTGGTTGCGCTCGACAACGGCTGGCGGCGAGCTCAAGGGCGACCTCTACACGCCCTCCCGCGAGGGAGCGGGTCACCACTTTCGCTTCGTGGCCGGCGGCGCAGGCAGCCCTACTCGGGACCTGGCCAAGCAATGGCGCGGCGCGATGGTCAGGATGCTGCGCGATGGTCGGAGCGCGTTCTACGACGATGCAGCGCGACGCATCGAAGGCACCAAGGCGCCGCCACGCAATCCGAAGATGGACTACGCCGAGCGCGCGGCGCTGGTGGAGCTCATGGGCACGACGACCGGGCGCTCGGCGGTCGAGAGCGCGCTCGCTCGCCAGCGCGAGCTGGGCAGCGTGCTGGCGCGCGAGAAGCGCAGCGTACCGCTCGCGAAGGTGCAGCCGCCGGCAATTCCGCGCGCCGACTACCGCGCCATGCTGGCCGCCCTGGGCACGCCGGTGCCGGACGAGCCGATGGCGGCGCAGGTGCCCGCCGATTTCTACTACGTCCGCGCCAATCACCTGACCGTGTTGCTCGACGTCCTGGACCTGATCGAGAGCTGGGGCCAACCGGCAGCCGACGTGCTCGACGGTTCGAACACGGAGCGCGGCACGGGCGTGCGCTACCAGGCCGAGCTAGGGCTGTCGCGCAGCGGGCTGACCCGGCTGCTCGGACCCAAGGTGGTAGGCCGGGTGGCGATCGTGGGCAGCGACCCCTACGTGCACGACGGCACGGATCTGACCGTGCTCTTCGAGGTGAAGGACGAGCTCCTGTTCACCGCCGGGCTCGGCTCCGCGCTCGCAGCGCACGCCCAGGCCCATGGCGGCGTCACCACCACCGACGTCGAGCTCGCGGGCGTCAAGACGCAAGTGACGCGCTCGGCTGACGGACGCGTCCGCCAACACCTGGCGCACGTGGGCAAGACGTACTTCGTCTCGAACAGCAAGAAAGCTCTCGAGCGCGTGCTCGCGGCCGCGTCCGGCAAGGCGCCGCGGCTGGCAGACGAAGAAGACTTCAAATACCTGCTGGCGCGCGACGCCTCTGCTCCGGGTGAACTCGTGGCGTTCGCGGGCGATCGCTTCGTGAGCACGGTGATCGGGCCGGCGCAGAAGATCGCCCAGGCGCGGCGTGCCCTGGCTCTCGGCGAGCTCTACGGACCGAACTACGCGGCGATGACCTTCGGCTGGCTCAACGGACGCTCGCCCAAGGATCTGAACGAGCTCCTCAAGAGCAAGCTGCTGCAGCAGGCCGAGCTCCGACATGGCGAGGGCGGTGCGATCGAATGGGCGCCGGGCTCGGGCTCCCGCTCGCGATTTGGCAGCGTCTTCGCGCTCGAGCCCCTGATCGACTTGCCGCCGGTGACGGCGGTGAGCCCGTCGGAGCAGGCCGCCTACGGCGAGTTCGCCAGCTACTACAGCGGCCTGTGGACGGAATACGTGGACCCGGTGATGCTCAAGCTCGCCGCCGACCCCGCGCGACCGGGTGAGCTCGCCGCCAACCTCCGCGCACTGCCGCTGCTCCGCGCTGACAACCGCGATTTCATCGAGATCGTGGGCGCCTCGCACATCAGCGTGCCGGCGCTGGCAGGCGGCGCGCGGCTCGTGCTCGGTATCGGCAAGGACGCGCGTCTGCGCCGTGAGCTGTCGAACTTTGCACGCTTCGGCGGCGAGGCCTTCGAGTTCGATTGGCTCGGCGACTACGTCGGCATCGGCACCGCCGATCGGGCCGAGCTCGCGGCCGGCGTTCACCCACTGCTGGCGGCGGAGCTCGAGCCTCCGAGCGCCAACGAAGCCGAGCACAGGGCGAACGACGAGCTCGCGGCGCTGGCGAGCGCTTACCTCGTCGTCGGCTTGCGCCACAAGGGCGGCGCAGCGCTGGCACTGGCGGCCCTGCAAAAGGTGCTCGACGACGTCGCGCCGAACACGTTCACCTGGAAGAAGGTCGGTGAACACCGCGGCGTCGCCATCGTCGAGGTCAGGACGGAATCGCGCGGCCAGCGCAACATGCAGCTCAGCGTGTTCTACGCGCTCTGCCCGCAGGCCCTGGTAGCTTCGGCGAGCTCCTGGCTCACGCGCCAGGCCATCGACGACCAGCTCGACGGCAAGGTACCGCGCGCGGTGCCGCCCAAGGAGGACGGCAGCCAGCTCGTGCTCGATCTGGCGCTGAAAAAGGGCGGCGCTCTATCCACGGTGCTGATCTGGCTGCTCGAGGCCGAGCAGATCGAACGCGACATCACGACGCGGGCGAGCGCCGAAGTGCTGCTGCGCGGTGTGCCCGAGTCCCAGGCCAGCGCCGAGTCCTACCGCAAGCTCGCGCGCGCCTACCTGGGCCATGTTCCGCTGTCGCTCGGTGGCAAGGTGTACAGCCTCGCTCATGGTGAGATCGTCGACCCCGACTACGGGAGCGCACATCGCCCGGTGTGGCCCGCATTGCCCGTGGCCGGCTCGCCCATCACACTCGCCGTCGAGCGCCTGCGCCTGCTGCGCAGCGAGGTGAGCTTCGAAACGGAGCCCGGCAGCGCGCGCCAGGATCCCAACGGCGTGGCGATGCGAAGCTTTCACGCCAAGCTCAAGCTCGACGTCTCGTCGCCCTAGATAGCTCAGGGCGATTGTGTGGGTCCGTAGCTGACGAGCGTCTGGTCCGCACGCTGGCTCTCGTAATCGAGCTTGGCCCAGTCGGCGCTCCTCACGCCCGTCATGACGCGCACCTCGTCGATCACGCCGTCCCAGCCACGCTCGTCGCCGGGATACTGGGACTGATTGGCGATGCCGAAGGCGTGATCACCGAGCACGTTGGTCCCGCCCGCCTCGCCGATCTTCTGACCGTTGATGTAGAGGGTGAGCTTGGTCATCTCGACCGTGACCAGGTAGTGAACCCAGGTATCGACCGGCGCGGCCTTGTCCAGCACGCACGAGTGGTAGCCGTCGACACGCATGCACGTCTCGATACGATTGTCCCAGTCGTTCTGCAGCGTCCAGGCGCGGTCGCCCTTGGAGATCAGCGTCTCGTAGTAGCCGTTGAAGCTCGCGGGCGCGGTCCAAACACTGGCGGAGATCGCCTGAGCGTCGCTGGGATTGAAGCCGGAGGTGACCTTCTCACCGTCGACACGAATCCAGCGCGCGTTGCCAGCGCCACCGTTGGGGTTCGAGAAGTGCGTCGCCTTGCCGATACGGCCGTCGCTCAGCGAGCCGGTCTCCATGTTCTGCCCGGTGCCGTGCAGCTCGTTCCAGCTCGAGTCCTTGAAGCCGAGCGGTTCGCTGCCGGCATCTTGATCGAGGTGAAAGACCGCGAGATAGCCGTCGACCTGGTTGAAGAGTCCCTTGGAGTCGCTCGCGTCCTGCGCGCCGGCATCACCCCAGCGCATGGTGATCGACTGCGTGTTGTCGTTGCCCTCGACCAGCGGGAGCTGGACCCAGATCGCCGCCCGCTGGGCGCCGGCGTCCCAGAGCTCGATCGCGTGCAGCAGCGGCGCGCCGGTGGCGTCGAAGAAGCGCAGGTCCTGCCCGGTGGGCAATGCCAGCGTGAAGTCGAAGCTCGTGGCATCGAGCAGCACCGCGAGCGGATAATTCGCTACGTCGCTCGGCACGTTGGCGCCGGTCGCCGTCGTATCGAGCGTCAGGACCTTCGAATAGGTCGCGCCGCTCGGACCACCACCTGCGCCAGTGCCTCCGGCCCCAGCGCCGCCCGTCGCCGGCGTCCCCGCTTCGCCGCCGCTACCGGCGCTGACGGTGGTTCCCGCCGAACCGGCCGCGCTTTGTCCCGCAGACCCGCCGCCGGCGCCGCCGACCGCGGCCGTGCCGGCGCTGCCAGCACCATGCATCAATGGGGGCGACGATGACTCCGTCGCCCGATCAGAGCACGCAACACACCCAACGACGCCGATGAGCGCCGCAACTTTGAGCTGCATGATCTCCGGTCGCCCGGGCACGCACGCACTTCTGGCCAGAACTGCTCTGAGGTGGTGCTCGTTTGGCTCAGATCAGATGGCGCCCGCGTCCAGGGTCTCTTCGAACTGCGCGCCGGTCACGGTGTTGCCGTCGAACTGAAGGGTCACCCTCAGTTGGTAGCTGTCCGTACCCCCGGGGTGATCACAGTCGATGAAGGCCTGGCGATCGGCGAAGCCGAGCATGAACTGTAGCGAAGCGTTCTCGGCCAGAAATTCGTCGAGGTTCTTGAAGCGAACCGTGATTTCGCGGTCGGCGGTGAGCGCCACCGCGTCGATCAGCGCGGCAATGAGCACGGGCACCCCAAAGGCCACCCGCACGGAAGCAAAATAGGAGTGCGGCAGGTCGGCGCCGCGCCCCGTTCCCTGGGACCACACGATGCGGATCGCAGGGCTCTCGGCGTTACCTTCGAGGCCGGCCGCGAGCATGGGGCTGCTCATGTTCAGCCCGCCGTTGCAGGTATCGGCGGTCCGCTGAGTGCAGCTGCTGGCAATGGCGCCCAGCGCGAGCTGAACGAAGGAGCGACGCTCGAGGTTCGACACTTGGCTCCTATTCAACGGTTGGGAGCCCCAGGTGTTGACGAAAAAACTCGATCTCGCGTGTGAGCAGTGCTGACTCGGCCGCGGGGTCGGCCATCATGTGGGTCGAGCCGAGCAGCAGGAGCTCGTGCGGCTTGCCGGCGCGCAGAAGCGCCTCCGAGAGCGCGAGCGTATTGGCGACGTAAACGTTGTCGTCGGTGACGCCGTGGATCAGCAGCAGTGGGCGCGTCAGGCGCGGGGCGAGCTTGACCGCGCTGGTCGCGTCGTAGGCCGCCGCGTTCTCCGAGGGCAGGCCCATGAAACGCTCGGTGTACGCCGTATCGTACGAGCGCCAGTCGGTGACGGGAGCACCGGCAACGGCCGCCTTGAACACGTCCGGACGGAGCAGCGCGGCCATGGCCGAAAAGTAGCCGCCGAACGACCAGCCCATCACGCCAACGCGGCTCTGGTCGAGCTCGGGGTGCCTGACGCCGAGCGCCTTCAGCACCGCCACCTGATCGGCCAGCGGGATCGTGATCAGATCGCGCGAGATGATTCGTTCCCAGGCGCGGCCACGACGCGGCGTGCCGCGGTTGTCACTGCGCACGACGATGAAGCCGGTGTCGGCGACGAGCTGATCCTTGAAGTACCGGCGCGGGTTGTTCCACACGGTGGTGACGTGCGGCCCGGCGTAAACCTGGAGGATCACCGGGTAGCGGCGCTTCGGATCGAAGTCACGCGGGCGGACGATGGCGGCGTGGTGCACGCGAGCCTCGATCGTCACGGTCTCGAGCGTGACGTTGGGCAGGCGCGGCGCGTCCTCGGCCACCGACGGTAGGGGCAGCGCCTTGCCGTCCTTGCGCAGCACCGTCCACGAGCGCTCGCCAGCGGCGCCGCTGCGCATCGCCACTCGGGTCCCGCCCTTCTTCGCGACCCGGAGCTCGTTGACACCAGGGCCCTCTGTCACCTGCGTGGACTTGCCGGTCGAGAGCTCGACCCGAGCCACCTGGCTTTCTGTCGGATCGGCCGAGGCGTTCAGCCAGACCTCACCGCTGTCCTCGTCGAGCTGAACGCCGCCGTCGAAGCCGGGCACGTCGAGCGTCTTCAGCAAGGCGCCATCGGCAGCGCGCAGCTCGAGTTGCCACTGACCGGAGCGGTCGCTGGCCCACAGGAACTGCTTGCCATCTGCCAGCCAGCGCGGCCCGTCGGCGACGTTGACCCACGCCGGGTCGCTCTCGCTGACCAGCACGCTGGTCTTGCCGCTCTTCGGCTCGACCGCGAGGACACGCGCCTCGGTCTGTGCGCGGTTCATCACCACGAGCGTGAGCGGTGCCTGCTTCGGCCACTGTACGTCGCGGACGTAGGGAAACGCCGTGCGGTCCCAGTCGATCCAGACCGTCTTGCCGCCTGCTCGCGCCGACGTGATGCCGAGCCGGACATCGGCGTTGCTGGTGCCAGCGCGCGGATAGTGAAACGGCGTCGGCGCCTGCTCGGGCCGGAACGGGTTGGCGACGAAGAGCTTGTCGACCTTGCTCTCGTCGGTGCGCTGGTAGACGAGCTGTGCCCCGTCGGGTGACCACCAGTAGCCACGGGTGCGCTCGAGCTCTTCTTGCGCCACGAACTCGGCGGCGCCGTTGCTGACGTCGGGACCGTCCTTGCGCGTCAGGCGCCGCGGCGGCCCACCGCTCACGTCGGCGACCCACAGCTCCCCGTCACGCAAGAACCCGACCCTGGTTCCGTCGGGCGAAAGCCGCGGATCGTCGGGATAGCCGTCGCCGAGCGGCACCGAGCGCGACTTGCCGCTGCTGCGATCGAGCAAGAACACCTGGCCACCGAGCGGCACGAGCAGCGTATTGCCGTCGTCAGACGCCTGAACGCCGACAATGCCGCGGATCGTGGTGCGAGTACGTTCGCGTCGCGCCTTCTCTGCTGGCGACAGCGTGACCTCCTCGGCGGCGAGCAACTCGGCGGCCGAGGCAAGCTTGCGGATCTGCCCGCTGGCGACGTCGAGCTCGAAGAGCTCCGCGACGTACGAGCGCGGGCCGGTGCGCAGGAACAGGACGTCGCCGTCGGGAAGCAGCTCCACGACCCGCGGCGTACCGAGGCTGTAGCCACGAGTCGCGGATTGATCGGCGATCGCCGCCGCATCGATCGGGGGCGGCGCGACGGGCCGCGCGCTGACCGTCGGCGCCGGAGCCGCCGCTCGTTGCGGGGCGGGATGACCCGGCGCCGCCGCGCGGGAAGCACAGGCTGCGAGCAGCACGCTGAGGAGGAAGACCCGCTTCACGACTCCGCACGATAGTACGGGCAAGCTGTCACAAGCAGCTTTCTGGCTGGAGCAGTGCCTGAAAATCCCGCGGCCAGTGCTACCCTCTACTCACCACATGCGGCGCGTGTGTTTCGCCATCACTCTCGCGGGCACCTTGCTGCTTTCTGGTGTCGCTTTCGCCCAGGGCGTGGACGACTTCGAGGCGCGTACCTTTCAGGGCACGACGCTCACCCTGCCCTATCGCCTGTTCAAGGTGCAGAGCCCCGAGCCGGGCAAGAGCTACCCGCTGATCCTGTTCTTGCATGGCTCGGGTGAGCGGGGTGACGACAACACCGCGCAGCTCACGGCCAACGCGGGCGCGACCGTGTGGGCGACACCGGAGCATCAAGCCGCGAACCCCGCGTACGTCATCGCGCCGCAGTGTCCGCTCAATCAGCAGTGGGTGGATACGGACTGGGCTCTCGGCTCCTACTCCACGGCCACCGTGCCGGTGGGTGATGAGCTCACGACGGCCCTCGAGATCGCCGACGCCGTGGCCGAGGAGTTTCCGGTCGATCCCCAGCGGCTCTACATCACTGGCCTGTCGATGGGCGGCTACGGCACCTGGGACGCCATCATCCGCAACCCGATGCGCTTCGCTGCCGCCATCCCGATCTGCGGCGCCGGGGATCCGAGCCAGGCAGCGGCGATCGCGGAGCTACCGATCTGGACCGCACACGGCGACGCTGACAGTGTCGTTCCCGTCTCCGGTACTCGCGACATGGTGGCGGCGTTGACGGATCTGGGCAGCACCATCCAGTACTCGGAGTATCCGGGCGTGAACCACGACTCGTGGTCGCAGACCTACGCCAACGAGGCGATCATCAGCTGGCTGTTCGAACAGCAGCGGCCACTGGCGCCAGGCAGCGGCGGCGCGGCGGGCGCTGCGGGTTCCGCGGGTTCCGCAGGGTCCGGTGGCGACGCCGGCACGGGTGGTGAGACCGCTGGCACAGGCGGCGTAGCGAGCAACGGAGGGTCCGCTGGCTCGGGAAGCGAGCCACCGATGGCCGCTGGAAGCGCCGGCGCAGCGAGCGCGGGAACGTCGAGCACGGGGGGCAGCGCCAGCACCGCGCCGCCGTCGCCGGCGCCGAACGACGGTGGATGCTGCAGCGTCCGACCAAGCCCGGCGGGAAACCTACCCGCGGTCCTCACTGGCGTCTGGTTCGCGCTCGTGCTCGCCCGGCGGCGCTCAGGGCGCCGGTCAGGTGGATCGGCTACGCTCCGCTCGTGTCGACCAAGTACCCGGTGACCATGGCCGTGCGCGTGCTGCGCCAGCACCACGTGGAGTTCGTGCCACATCTCTACACCTGGGAACAGCACGGGGGTACGGCGGCCTCCGCGAGCGCCCTGAGCGTCGACGAACATCAGGTCATCAAGACGCTGATCTTCGAAGACGAAAAGAAGGAGCCGCTCTGCATCCTGATGCACGGCGACCGCGAAGTCTCCGCCAAGAACCTGGCCCGTCAGATCGGAAAGAAGACCGTTGCTCCCTGCCGTCCCGAGATCGCCGACCGGCACTCCGGATACCAGGTCGGCGGCACCTCTCCGTTCGGTCTGCGCCGCGCCATGTCCGTCTTCTTCGAGCGCACGATCGCCGAGCTGCCCGTGCTCTACATCAACGGCGGGGCTCGCGGCTTCCTGGTCGAGCTCTCGCCGGCCGAGCTCGTGCGCGTGCTCGCACCACAGCCCGTGGACGTCGCGATCGCCTGATGGCCCAGCGACGAGGTGAAAGCGCCATCGAGGATGGCTTGATCGAAGAGCTACGGCGGCTCTACGAGGACACCGACGCCTTGCAGGCCGGCACGACCTGCCCGACATCGACGGAGTGCTGCCGTTTCGGCATCACCGGGCGAGAACCCTACGTGACGTCGATCGAGGTGCGGGCGATCGAGAAAGCAGTCGCAGCGAACGGCGGACCGCTGTCGAAGAAACGCCGTGCGCTGCCGCTCGCCGGTGCTGACGAGCGCACGTGCCCGCTGCTGGCGGGAGCAGGACGCTGCTCGGTGTACGCCTGGCGACCATTCGGCTGCCGTACCTTCTTTTGCGAGCGGGCGACGCGCGAAGGCCCCGTCAAACGCAAAGAAGAACGTGAGCTCGTACGCAGGCTGGCGGAGCTCGCGTCCAGGCACGTGCGGGACGGCGACAAGGTGCGGCCACTGACGCAGGTGCTCAAGTAGAGCGGCGGAACTCGGAGGGGCTCTGCCCCGTCCAGCGCTTGAACGCTCGATTGAAGGCGCTCGGCTCCGAGTAACCCAGCAAGAACGCCACCTCGAACACGGCGAGCTTCGGGTCGGCGAGGTACATGCGCGAGAGATCGGCACGGACCTCGTCCATCAGCTCGGCGAAGGTCACGCCTTCTTCCTGAAGACGGCGCTGCAGCGTGCGCTCGCTGAGCGCCAGGGCCTGCGCCACGGCGCCCTGCTCCGGCTCGCCTTCGCGCAGGCGCGCCGTCAGCATCTCGCGCACCTGTCCGGCGAGCGAAACCGACGACCGGACGCGCGCTTGCAACGCCTCCGCGTGACGCTCGAGGTACGCCGAGAGACCGACGTTCGGCGCGATCACGGCGCGCTCGAGGATGCTCCGCGGCAACACCAGCCGCGTCTCACCTTCGTTGAAGCGCAGCGGACAGGCGAGCGACGCCGCGAGCTCCGCGAGAGCCTCCTCCGGCGGCGCCGGATGTTGAAAGCCCGCTTCGATCGCCAGTGGCTCGGCTGGCGCGAGCCCCGCGAGCTCGCGCACGAGCGTGACGGTGCCGAGCGGCGCCGCGATCGAGAGCGAGGGGATGCGCGCCAACCTGGGCGGCTCCACCCGGTGCAAGACCACGTGCTCGCCGCGTTCGGAGATCTGCGGCCCGACACCGTCGCCGAGCAGTCCGTTGAAGCGCTCGAGGCAATAGAGCGCCGCGCGAATGTCCTGCGCGTGCTGCATGACGTAGCCGACGACGCCCAGCGCGCCCACGTTCAGGCTCTTGCCGAGCCAGAGTCCGAAGCTCAACGCGCGCGGCTCCGCGTGGATCGCTTCCCACAACGCGACGTAGCGCTCGACCGGGATGCGACCGTCCGGATCGGAGAGCATCTCGTCGCTCAGTCCCGCTGCCTTGCGCAGCCCTTCGGCGTCGAGACCGAACGCCTGGGCGGCGTGGAGGTTCCCCTGCACGACCGCTGCCAGCATCGTGCCGCTGGCGGCGAAGGTCGACCTTTTGGCGTCGTCCGTCATGGGGGGATCGGGGCTCCGTTCGTATCTTCTTTAACGAAAAGGGAGACGCAAATGAAGCCGAACAACCACAAGAACACCCGGAAATTCTGCTCTGGCCGCGCGTTCGTCGCGGCCGGCCTGCTGGCGCTCGGCTGCAACCAGGCCGCCGCGAGCCAGCCGACCGACAGCGGACGAACGTCTCAAACCGAAAGGCAGCTCATGAACGACATCGAAACCCTCAAGCAAGCCGAGCAGACCTGGGTCAGCTCGCTGACCACCGGGGACGCCAAGCTCCTCGCCACCATCATCGACGAAGAGTTCTCCTTCATCGGCCCCGACGGCCAGCGCGAAGAGCGTCAGGCCTACCTCGCCGGCTACGAAGCCATGCCCAAGCTCGGCGTGGTGGTGGAGCGCATCGACCTCAGCGAAGTCGACGTGCGCGTGCTGAACGAGATCGGCATCGTGACCGGCCGCGTACTGGCGAAGGTCAAGATGCAGGACGCGCCACTGGTCGAGGACGTGCGCTTTACTCGGGTCTACCGGCGCACGGCCAACGGTTGGCGGATGATCGCTGGACAGGGCACGAGGATAGCTCCGCCTCCAGCCGGCTGATCACGACCAACCCGGAAGGTTCACGGGTTCGGCTCCGGCTCGAACCCGGAACCCTCGATCAGGGGCACGAAGTTCAGTGGGCGGATCTTCCAGCCCTCCACCTTTTGACCGAACCAGCGGTGGGCGTTGCACGAGCACTCCGCATCACGCGGAGCCGGGCAGGCGGCGAGGGTAGCCGCGAGCTGCGCGTAGTGTTCCGGGGTGATGCGCGCGGCCGAGTGACGCCAGCACTCGCGATCGAGACTTCCGCGCCGACTTTCCTCGTAGCTCGCCGCTGCGCAGAACCCGCAAGCCGCGCAGCGAAGCGCCTGGATCGAGATCTCGTCCGAGTCACCATCCGGGCCGAGCTCGAGCGCGTGCTCGATAACGAGCGAGGCGCCGGAACATCCAGGACAGACGGACAAAAAGGTGGTCTCCAGGGCACCCATATCACGGTAGGTGTGGGTGTGGTGCCGCCTCGTCGATAGTTGAGCCGCACTCCGCCGGTCTCGACACTGCCGGGCGCGTTGCACATCTTCCACGACACCTTCCCGCTCGTGCTCGGCATCGCACCGCGACGTTACGACGCCTCCACGATCCGCGAGATGGCGGCTGGTTACGAGCAGTTCTTCCAGCGCAACGAGCCGTACGCGCTGCTCTACGTCACGCCCACTGGCGCCGCGCTGCCGGACGCCGGAGCACGCAAGCTCATCACCGCCTGGCTCAACTCCCCACGGCTCCTCGACTTTTCCTCCCGCCTCTGCGTCGGCAGCGCGGCCGTCGTCTCGAACCCACTGGCACGAAACACCTTGAATGCGCTGCTGATGTTCTGGTCACCGCCCTGGCCGCTACGCGCGGTCCAGACGGTCAATCAGGGCCTCGAGTACTGCTTCGACGTGCTCCGAACCCGGCGGCTGCTGCCCGTCGCCAGGGCAGGAGTGCTGCGCCGACTGGTGGGCGAGCACGTGCGCGACATGCTCTGACGCCCAAGTTATAGTGCCGGGCTCATCCGGGCCTGGGCACATGACAGAGAACGAGAAAAGCCATCCACTGCGCGTGCTGCCGCTGCTGGCGTGCGCACTTCTAGCTTGTCGCGAACAGACGTCGCAGCCGGCGGCGGCCAGCGCTTCGGCGACAGCCACCATCGCGCCGCAGAGCTCTGCAGCGGTGCTTCCAGCGGCCCCGCCGAGTGCCAGCCAGGCGCCAGCGACGGCGCCGCTCGCATCGAGCTCGTCGAAGACCGAGCAGCTCGCCGTTGCGCCTCCTGGCATGGTGCTGGTGCCCGCCGGTGAGTTCACCATGGGTGACGACTCCGATCCCAAGGCTCGACCTTCACGTCGGGTGAAGGTCTCGAAGCCGTTCTACATCGACCTGACGGAGGTGACCGTCGCGGCGTACGCGAAGTGCACCGCCACGCGCGACTGCAGCGAGACCAGCGTGCACGGACCATCGGTCAAGCCCGAGGACGCCGAGAAGCACGCAGCGAAGTGCAATGCCCGCTATCCGGAGCGGTCCGAGCATCCGATCAACTGCGTCGATAGAACGCAGGCGCAGAGCTACTGCGCCTGGCGCGACAAGCGATTGCCGACGGAGATCGAGTGGGAGTACGCCGCTCGTGGCAGCGACGGTCGTACCTACCCCTGGGGCAACGAGGCGCCCGGTTGCGAACGCGCGACGGTTTCGGGCTGCGTGAAAGCCAAACCGGATCGGGCCGGCACGCAGCCGGTCGCCACCTATGCCGCGGCCAAATCACCGTTCGAGCTGCTCGACAGCGCGGGCAACGTCTGGGAGTGGGCCTCCGGCAGCTGGGACGGAGACGTGCAGGTCGGCGTCCTGCGCGGAGGCTCGTGGGACTTCGGCCCTGCGCAGCTCAAGGCTTCGTCGCGCTTGAGGTTCCCGGTACTGGACGGCCATGTGAGCACCGGCTTCCGGTGCGCTCAGGACGTCCAGTAGCCGAGCGGGAAACCTACAGCGACTGCACGAACGCGATCAGCGCTTCGCGGTCTGCCGCGGGCAGAGCCTTGAAGTTCTCGATGATGCTCGAGGCTTCGCCGCCGTGCCAGAGCACCGCTTCGAGCACGCTGGCCGCGCGTCCGTCGTGGAGCAGGTTGGTGTGGGCGCCGACGGTGGTGAGGAAGCCGATGCTGCTGAGCGGCGACGTGCGCCACTCGCTGGCGGCCGCTGGTGCGTTCTGGGCGTCCGACAGCTCGATGTTGCTGTTGTCGGCCAGATCGGGACCCATGTCGTGCAGCAGTAGATCCGAGTACGGCTTGAACGACTGGTTACGCAGCTCCGCGAACGGGTGGTTCGGCCCGGTGACGGCGTCCGTCACGTGGCAGTTGTTGCAGCCGACGGTCCTGAACAGCTTGCCGCCTTCCACGACCGCCGGATCTTCCGCGTTTCGCTGCGGATAGACACCGACCAGGCGCATGTACGTGGTCATCTTCAGGAGCTCGTCTTCGCTGATCTCGGGCGTCGTATCCGCGTTCATGAACAGGCTGGTGGTGACGCCGATGTCGAGGTTGAGCGCGTCGGCCACCTGATGCCGCACGCTGACCTTCTCGGCCTTCCAGCCCATGCGGCCGATGCGAATGGCTCCGGTCTCCGGGTCCGTGATGTAGTTCGGTCGGCCCGAGATGCCGTTCTTGTCGCAGTCCAGCGGATCGGCGTGCGACAGGATGGTCTCCTCTTCGAGGGCCTCGAGCAGACCGAGGCCGACGAGCTTGCGCGCCACGCGGGCCGAGTAGCCGCCGATCGTGCCGGAGTTGGCGGTGACCGAGATGAGCGGCTTGGTCAGCGTGACGACGGTGCCGTCGCCGAGCGTGACCTGCTTGGTCTCGGTGGTCTCCAGGGCCGCGGTACCCTCCTGCAGCTGGAGCTGATCGCCGAGATCGCCGGCGTTGTAGAGCTTGAACGCCATCGACGTCGACTCGCTGAACGTCGTGACCGTCGTGCCGGGCCCGTTGTGCAGGTGGCAGTTGGTGCAAGCCGTCGTGGCAAAGAGCGGACCGGCCTGGTTCATGTGCTCTTCGAACGGGTTGTTGCCGAGCTCGCTGTGTTCACCCGTGACGAAGTCGGTGTGGAACATGCGCCGGCCTTCGGCGAAGTTCTGTACGTTCTCGGGCTGGATGTTGAGCGCCATCTGGCCCATGGATTCGTGGATGTCCTGCTCGTCCAGGATCCAGGCTATCGTGGTATCGCCGCCGCCGAGCGCTTCGGGGATGGGGCCTGGCGCAGGTTCGTAGTCCTGGTTGTTCGGTGTGAGGCCACCCTCACCAATCCGGTAGCGGAAGCAATCCGTGTAATACGAGGTGCGCGAGCCCTCGGTGGTCATCGTGGACGGATCGATGAAGACGCCGATCTCGAACTCGTAGTTCTCGCCGACGCTGAAGGAGCGTCCCTCCGGCGCCTGGGTCTCGTCGTACTGCTGCACGAACGCGAAGTTCGTGAAGGCGCCCACTTCCGCCGGGACGTCAGCCATCGTGGCGTCGGGGAGGTAGTTGTTGAACACGAACGTCGCGTTGTCGCCGCGCACCTTCCACGACCGCCAGTTGGTGATGCGGTTGCCGTCGTGGTCGGGCATGTTCAGCGGCAGGTAAGTGGTCCGGATCAGGTCCTGACCGAGGGGCGTGAAGTCCTCGATGATGAAGCCGTAGGTGCGATCCTCGAAGTAGTTCGGCTCGAACGAGGCGAACGTGCCTTCCTTCTCGTGCCTGCCGCGCACGCGGCCCGCGCCGCGAGTGACGATGACACCGTCCGGGCGCACCGTGACGACTGGCGGGTTCACGGCGTCGGTCGGGCTGAACAGCGGAACGACGCTGCCCAGGGAGGGCGTCACCGCCGTGCCGCGCGTGGTCCCGGTGAAGAAGGAGTACGTCGCTTCCAGATCCGCGTCGCTGATCAGCGTGGCGGGATAGGCGGCCATGAACTTGCCGCCGTTTCGGACCTGAGCCTTGAACTCGTCGAGAGTGCCTGCGTAGTTGTAGAGGTCGGGGAAGTTGGCGTTCGCGGTGCCACTGAGCGTGTGGCAGCCACTGCAGGTGTTGACGAACGTGGCGGGCACGGCGACGCCAGTGCAGCTGTTCACCGGCAGCTGGCTCGGATCCGGTGGGACGACAGTGCCGGTGCCACCAGTGGGAACCGTCGGGTTGCCGCTGCCACCCGTTGCCCCCGTGTTGCTATTCGGATCGGGCGCGGGATTAGTTCCGCCGCCAGGAATGTTGCCGGTGCAGCCCAAGAGAGCGCCGGCACCCGCCGCGAATACAGCGGCGAGGCAAAGCAGCGATGAGAATGAAACGCTTCCGCTGGAGCTGGTTCGGTGCATCGAGATTCTCCGCGCCAAAATAGGGGACGGCACCTGCCAGGGCGCACCCTGACCAAAGGCCATCGAAGCATTAGGGTCCGCTGTCCGAGGTCCCGTGTCGGGCTGAAGCGGATAAGACGCTTGGTCAGCACATATGTGTGCAGCTTGCCGACATCAGTAACCCCGGGCGGAAGTTAGCGAACCGGCAGGAATTCTCGGCTGCCAGTAACTTGGCGTCGGGAGCGAACGAGTGCGAGCCCGCACCCTGATTGGACACCAACGTCACTGTTGGTGCCTTTCGCCATTCGGAGTGTGTGAGTGAACAGTCGATCGCTCGTCTTATGCGGCTTGATGACCACGGTGTTTTCCACCGCTGGAGCCTGCTCCTCTGATCCCCAGCCACCGCCCGTCGCCAGCGGCGCTTCTGCTGGCACTGCTGGCGCCAGCGGCGCCTCAGCTGGCACTGCTGGCGGAGGAGCGTCGGCGGGAGGCGGCGCCGGAGGTAGCGCGAGCGGCGCGGCAGGCGCAGGCGGCGTTGCTGGAACCACGGCGGGAACGGCCGGTGCCAGCGCGGGAACAGCAGGTG
>DATLIL010000950.1:0-8597 GCA_035539475.1 Polyangiaceae bacterium | reverse complement strand
CCGGCGAAGGGCGACCCGCGATGGTGCCGTCGTCGGAGTTCGGTGGCATGCCCGGCCCGAACAACCCGATCCGCGGCGGCTACCTGACGGGAGACGTCACCGGCGGCGCCCGCAAGAAGGGGCCCGGCTACGTGTGGTCCTACCCGGACAAGGACACCAAGGTCGAGGCCGTCACCTTCTCGAAGGACTCGCTCGAGGCCCAGCACGTCAACGTGAGCGACCTACGCCTGAAGGTGCAGGAAGCTCTGTGCGTGGTCTTCCTCGACCCCGAGAACATCAAGTTTGCGGCTACGACGAGCGGCAAGGCGCTCGAGGCCATCAAGCAGAAGCAGATCGACCGCTGCGGCCAATACCGCGACGACGTGCGCGACGGCTTCCTGCTCCCCTCAGTCGACATGCAACTCCGCATCGCCCAGCGGGTCGGCAAGAACCTAAAGGTTCCGCTGATCGCCAAGGTGTTGCCGGTGCTGGCCAAGTTCAACGTCACGGAGGCGCCCGCGCTGGCCGCGGCGGCTGAGTGATGGGCTGGACATCGCCGTCTCTGACTGTGAAATGGGGCTCGTACTTCGCGCCAGATGTGGCCGAGCAGAAGCAGGTCGTCGAGCTGGTCGCTGCGGCCAGGACGGCCAAGCAGATCACCGGCCGCATGGCGATGGAGAAGCTCGCGCCCGTCTTCGGCGTCGAGAACATCGAAGCCGCGCTGACTGAACTCGAGGAAGAGAACGATGCAGCTGCCCAGCGCGAGTTGGACGCTGCCACTGCCGCGCTCGACGCGGAGGCTCGAGCTCGACGGGCTGGTCAGGATCCTCCGGCTGGACCTACCGCCCCGAGTGGTGGTGGCGGGCGGCCCCCGAGCGGGCAAAAGCCACCTGGCCCAGGCCCTCGCAAGCCTGCACCGAATCCGCCACGGTGAAGAACTCGTCGGTCTTGATTGGTCGGCTGGGTCGCTCATCGCGTCCCTCTGGCTGAACGAGCCAGGTCCGTGGATTTGCGAAAACGTCGCGATGGCGCGGGCGCTGCGCAAGTGGCTAGCCCGAAACCCTGACGGCGTGCCGGCTGACCTGATCGTCCACCTGGGCGAGATGGTGTCGCCGCGCAGTCGCGGTCAGCACGCAATGGCGGCTGGCTGCATCACCGTCTGGAAAGAAATCAGGCCCGAGCTCGAGAAGCGCGGCGCCAGGATCGTGGAGATCTGACCGTTGGCCAAACTGCAAACCTTCCGCATCACCGGCACGAGCCCGGCCACGGCTGCAACGGCCGTCGTTGGCGACGTGGTGCGCGGGCTCCACGACTACGACTGGTTCGCCATCGACGCGGTTGTGATCGGCGGCACGGGCGGCACGACCGACGTCACGCTCCAGCGCAAGATCAAGGCGCTCAGCGATGGCACCGCGGTCGACGTGTGGGTGGACTGGCTCCACTTCCCGCAGGTCGCGGCCGGCGTCACCACCAAGTTCTCGGCGCAGAGCGGCGCCAGCACGACCATCACGACGGTCGGCTCTCAGGCTGCCTCACCCGGCACGACCGCGGCCACGCTCGCGGCCAACACCTTCGTCGGCGGCCACCCCGGCAGCGAGCTTCGCATGCTCGCCACGGGCGGCGCTGGCACGTCAGTCGGTGCCACCCAACTCGTCTACATCAGCGCCTGGCGTTCCGCGGGGCGCGCGGGATGAGCCAGGGCTTCGAGTTCACCCCCGGCGGTGTCAGGCCCATGCAGGAGCCCGCGGCTCCCGCTGGCACCATCATCAACGCCCGCGACGCCATCGCGCAGATGCAGGCCTCGGCGCCGGCGCAAGCCGCCCACGTGGCCCCGTCCGCTCCCGCTCGAGCAGCAGCACCCGCACCCATCAAGCGCGCCTCGCTGGTCAAAGAGATCCGCGGGCGCCTGCGCGACATCGAGCGCGCACTCAAAGACCACGAGCGGCTGAAGCGCGAGGCCACCCAGCTCCGCCGAATGCTCGCCGCTGCCAAGCAACCGCCGGCCACCGTCGCCGACATCCACAAGTCCCGCAAGTCGGGCTGACCGAACCTCACCAAGGAAAAACCACCATGGCCGTCGTAGCTGCCACCATCCAGTCCCTCGAGTGCGTCGAGGGTCCCCACTCCTCGATCTCTCACGCCACGACCGGCCACCGCCTGGTCTATCGCCTCGGCCTGTTGCTCGGCACCATGACCTCGGGCGACACCGCTGCCGTCGTCACGTGCGACGACAAGATCGAGGCCGTCACCAAGAACGGCAAGACCGTGACCATCCGCCAGGCTTGTGGCGGCGGCCCCGGCCTCACCCCCGGCGGCACCGCGGCCTACTTCATCATCCCGACCATCTCGACCACCACGCTCGAGTTCAGCGTCGGCGGCCCCACGGCTGCGGCTGCGGTCGCGGCTGGCACGGTCGTTCACGGCTACGTCACGGTCGACGAGGCCTGATGATTCACGACGGGCCCGAACAAGGCATCACCAACGGCTTCGTCGACATCGCGACGGCCGAGCGCCTGCGTCAACAGCAGACGGTCGCCACGTTCCGCGAGAAGTACGAAGCCGAATACCAGCGCCTGGTTCGGGCATCCGTCGGTCTCAAGCTGGCCCACCAGGAACTCGAGGCGGCCAAGCGGGCGGCGGCAACGCTGCCCACGGGTCTGCCCATCGGCGACCTGCTCGACGGCGTGGAACGCGATGCGCGCGCCCAGCTCAAGGAGGCGGCCGACCGTCTCACGACCAACCAGCTGGCTCAGGTGAGCGCGGAGATTGCGCCGACCGTCGTGCCGGAGGCGCAGGCCCAGGGCCCCGGTCCCGCCAACACGAGCCGCAAGGGCCGCGCGCACTGATGAGCAAGCGTCCGCGGATCGTTCTGACGATGATCGTGCGCCAAGAGGCCAAGGTCATCCGACGCTGCCTCGAATCCGTGCGCGCCCACATCGACGCCTGGTCGATCAGCGACACCGGCAGCACGGACGGCACGCAGGACATCATCCGCGAGTGTCTGGCCGGCATCCCCGGTCAGCTGCTCGAGCGGCCGTGGACCGACTTCGCGACGAACCGCAACGAGGCGATCGACGCCGGCCTGCAGTTCGAGCCCGACTACTTCCTGACGCTCGACGCTGACGAGGAGCTGACCACCTCGGTGGGCTTCTCGCTCGGTGACCTCACCACCGACACCTACTCGGCGATGTTCGAGATGGAAGGCACCGCCGCGCGCTGGCCGCGCAAGGTGCTGTTCCGGTCGCACCTCCGCTACAAGTTCGTGCTCGACGAGACGATCGTCGGCTTCAAGTCGGAGGGCATGTTGCCCGCCTGCCTGGTCAAGTCCTACACGGACGGCGCCAGAAGCTCGGCCGGCATGGCTCAGAAGTACGAGCGGGACTGCGAAGTCCTGCGGCGTGCGGTCGAGCGAGAGCCCGACGAACCGCGTTATTGGTACTACCTGGCGCAACGGCTCGCCGGCGCTGGCAAGTACGAAGAAGCGATCGAAGCGTTCAAGCGACGACTGGCCATCGAGAGCGGTCTGTTCGCCGAACGCGGCTACTGCGAGATGGTGATCGGCCAGTGCCTCCAGGCGCTCGACGCACCGTTCCACGAGATCCAGGCCGCCTACCTCAAGTCCTGGCAGACCAACCCGCTGCGCGCCGAGCCGCTGTTCGCCCTCGGGTGCCTGCACTCGATCCGCGGTGAGCACGCGCTGGCCGAGCTCTACGCCCGCGCCTGCCACCGCATCCAGCGGCCGAACGATCCGCTGCCAGTCGACGATTCGATCTACGCCTATCGGGCGGTCGACCTCATGGCTGGCGCCATCGCCGAACAGGGACGCGCCGGCGAGGCTCGCGACCTGCTGGAAAAGCTCCTGGTGCTCCCCCAGCTCCCCGCGGAAGAACACCAACGGGTGCGCGACAACATCGCGCTGCTGAGCGAAGCGATCGGCGACGTCAAGCCGGTCGAGAAGGTCGGCCCTGACGAGCAGACCTACGAGAACCAGGCGAAGGCCTTGCGCGAGCGCGGGCTCAGCGGCTTCCGTCACCTGGCGCTCGAGTATCTGTCCAGCTTCCAGGCTCAGTCGCTCCCGTCGCCCCTGCGCTGGCTCTGGCTGGTGCTGATCGCGCTGTTCGGTCGCGCGGTACCGGTGCTCGGCGCCATCGCCGCCGTCCCGGTCGCAGCCTGGGCATTCCACCCCATCACGCCGCTGTGGCCCATGGCCGCGCTCGCGTCGGGTTCCCCCCTCCTATTCCTGGCCGGCCGCCGTCGTCTCCAAGACGCCCCGGTCGCTGCCGTCACGCTGGCCGCCCTCGGCTTCGCCCTACGGGGTGACGCTCTCGGCCTTGGTCTCGCGGTCTTCACCCTGCTCGGACTGAAGGAAGCCGCCATCCTGACCGTCCCCGCACTGGCCGGAGCCTGGCTCTGGTCGGGCGCACCCTGGTCGGGCTTCGCAATTGGCACCGGCGCGGGCTGCTGCGCGGCTGCCCTGGCGCTCTTGGCGCTGTTTGGCGGCATGGCCCCGGCGATGCTCAAGGCGGGCTCCAAGGGGCATGCAACGCCCTACACACTCGACCACCAACGCGGCGCCTGGCACCGGCTGCTCGTCGACCTCGTGCTGGTCTCGCCCATCACGACGCTGGCGGCGCTGTTCGGTCCCGCTCCGATGCTGGCCATGGTCGCGCTGCTACTCGGCGCACACCTGATCGCACCGGTCCGCAACGTGCGGCTAGTGCTCGCGGCCGACATCCTGCTCCGCTGCGCTGCCATCGCCGCCTTCGGCTGGTGGATCGCGCCGGCCCTCGTGGTCGACCTCTACATCTCAAGCAGGCTCCGGCCTGTTTACGATCCCGTGACTGCAGCACTGACGACGCAGCTCGGGATGGCTCGGTAGTCAACAACACGCGCTGCCCCTGAGCGCATCTCCGGTTACCTCGGACGCGAGGGCTTAAACACGGTTGCCCGGAGAGGGAGAACACACCATGTCCGCACCCCAGGTGCCGGGCAGCCCCACGGCTGCGCCCGGTGAGATCGTCGCTCCGCCCGTAGTCACCCCGCCGGTTGCCCCGCCTCCCGTAGGCGACCCGGAGAACCCGCCTTGGCTCGCTGCCAGACTCGAGCGTGAACGCAGGACGCACCTTGCCGAGCTCGGCATCGCCGACCCGGTGAAGGCCAAGGCGCTGCTCGAGGCCGCGAACAAGGCCGAGGAAGACGCCAAGTCCGCCGCCGAAAAGCTCGGCAAGACCGGCGAGCAACTCACGGCCGCGAAGGCCGAGGCAGAGCGATACAAGGCCGTCACCACCGAGTTCGCCGCGCGCCAGATGCTGGGCCTCACCGCCGAGCAGCAAGGCGCCGTGAAGGCGATCGCTGGCGACGACGCAGCCGCTCAGCTGAAGGCGATCACCGCGCTCACGCCGACGTGGTCAGCGCAGGGCTCTGTCACTCCAGCGGGTGCACCTGCTGCTCCAGCAGTGCCAGCGCCTCCCGCGCCTCCCGCGAGTGGCACCGCTCCGCCTCCGAACGCCCCGCCCGGTAGCAGCGTGTCGCAGCAGAGCCCGGCTGAGATCCACGCGGCTCTCGCCAAGACCAATCCATTCCTCGCAGCGACCTACGCGCTCGAGAACGTCCGCGAAGTCTACCCCGACAACAAGTGATCACCGTCTCCCATGAGGGCATCGCCCCGAGGGAGAGCAGTCAACAGAAGGAAATCCAAAGATGCCCTCCCTCTCTCGCGTTCAGATGCCCGAGAACTTCTACGACATCACGTCGTCGATGCTCCTCACTGCTCCCGAGCCGCAGTACCCCTACGCCGAGCTGTTCAAGCTCGCGCTCGGCGCCTCGCTCAACGTCCCCGGCGAGCTCGGCATGCCTGGCCGCGCCATCGGCGGCGCCGGCGGCAACTACTCGGCGGCCGACCGCGACCGCCTGAAGCTTGCCAGCGCTCTCCCCAAGGAGATCTTCGCTGCCGAGTTCGACTTCAACGCGATGGCGGGCAGCACGATCCGCATCAACCGGCCTGTCTTCACCGACTCGACCTACACCGCGGCCAGCCGCCTGATCGCTGGTGGCTCGACCATCTCGACCACGCCGATCTCGCCCAAGAGCGGCCAGAACAACCTGACGCTGTTCCGCTACGGCGGCCCCTACGATACGGCCGTCCAGCCCTACGGCATCGAGGCCTTCGACGCGGCGATGGGCGTGCACAAGTCGGCGAGCATCGTCGGCACGCACATGAAGCGCGACTTCGACCGCTTCCTGGACGCCGTGTGGGTCACGCTGTTCGATCTCGGCGCGACCTCCGTTTACCCCGAGGGCATGTCGGCGGACAACGACGCGACCACCGCGGGCTCGTTCCCGTTCACCTTCGAGCAGCTGAGCAAGACCCAGCGCCTGATGGACGTGGCCAACCTGCCGACCTTCGGCGACGGCTTCCGCCTGCTCGTGCTGACGCCGGTCCAGGTCGAGCAGCTCGGCATGGACGGCAACTACAACTCGCGCGCCAAGGAGTTCCCGCAGTACTCCTCGATCTTCCCCAGCTACGTGTCGAGCGTGAAGAAGTTCCACATCTTCCAGTCGAACACGCTCACGACCACGGCCAACAGCTCGAGCGTCGCCATCCAGGGCGGCCAGGCGATTGCGCCCGGCGCGGCTCTCGGCGGCATGGGTCGCCCCCCGCGCGTCGTGGCGAACTCGTCCGATAACTACGGCGAAACGGCCCTGGTGATCTGGCTTGCCGACCTCGCGTTCGCGCTGGCCAACAACAGCTTCGTCTACAAGGTCCGCTCGAGCGCCTGAGCGTAGTTCGGGGCTGGCGCGCTGACTCTCGCGCTGCCCCGTCTTCCTCCGCCTGACTCTGTGAAGGAATCCACATGGCTGCATCAACTCTCCGCTTCAACACCAACGTCGTGACGGGCTCGCTCAACGGCGTCTCGAACGCATCGGTGACCGGCAACTCGAACTTCATGGGGACCTCGTTCCTCAAGATCGACCACCTGTCGGCCTACCTGATCGTGACGGCGGCCACCTCCAGCGTCGTCGTCAAGCCGTACTGGCAGGTTTCGAACGACAACAGCACGTTCAAGACCGTCCAGAACGATCCGAACTGCATCCTGCAGCTCGGCATCGCGACGGGCGCCGAGAACGTGACGGAAGTCCTGCCGGCGCCCGAGTGCGTCAAGGGCTACAAGTACGCTCGCTGCATGCTCGCCGTGAGCGGTGCGACTGGCCTGACCGCCGACCTCTACTCGATCGGCTACAGCTACCGGCAGCAGTACGTCTAAGGCTCCACCGTGAGTCTTTTGCAGTCGGAGCTCGAGCGCTGCAAAGCGGAGTTGGGCTACAATTTGATCGGAGTGGGGCAGGCCTACATCGGTGTTACTGCCCTCTTCGAACAAGTAATCCAGCCCTACCTGAGCAGCGGCGCGACCACCACGAGCGCAACGGCCGTCACGATCACCACTGCGGGAACACCGCAGACGATCGTGCTGGCCGACGCTGACGGCTTCGACTCCGGCGCTCGCGTGGTGATCGATGTCGATGGGCGTCAGGAGAAGCTGACGATCCAGGCTCTGTCTGGAACGTCGCTCACCGCTCAGTTTGCCAAGGCGCACGGCGGCAGCTCGCTGTCGTACGCCGTAACAATCGAGGGCGGCGAATCCCTGGTGCGTGAGAAGCTCTCCGAGATTTGGACCGCTCGCGTCACCCGCGGGCAAGGCAACGGGCTCGGCGCTCTCAAGGCCGTGGTCGGGGACGCTGAATGGTACGACACCGGCATGACGTCGTTCGCGTCGAGCAACGCGGCGATCGATGTCCTGCGGGATGAATTGGCTGCGCTGCTCGGAATCCCGAATTTGTGGCGGCAACGCCAGTCGGGCGGCTCGCGCATGTCGGTGTACTGATGACCCTCGCCGACGACCTCAAGCCGATCGTCTACTCGGCGCGGGCAATCGCCGGCACCCTGGGCTTCCGGGTCCACAGCGTTGCCATCGTCATCGCCGAGACGGACGGGGAGCACACCGGCGACGGCGTGCGAGCCGAGACCGTGACAGCCATCACCGAGGACCTCGGACAACCGCCGCGGGTCAAGTGGCTGAACGACGAGGAAATCGCGCTGGGTCAACTTGGTGCCGGCGCGATCGAAGTCGGCCCCATCACGCCGCTGCACAACGGCAACGGGACGGAGTTGGCCACCCTCACGGGTGCCGACATGACCGACGGCCAGGTGCGGCTACTGCGCATCACCGGCCCCAACCACCCAAGCGGCGCCGACTACCGCATCACGAGCGTCAGCGCCGACAGGCCGCTGCGCTACATGATCCGGGCGGTGCCGGTCGGGACGCAGGCAGGCTGATGGCTCGCAAGTTCGTGCCCGAATTCGAGACGCGCACACGGCGCACCCGGGCCGGCTTCGTTCCCGGCTACGACGAGCCTGAGGTGGAGCTCTGGTCCGTCTGGTGTCGTTCGACTGACGGCGAAGAGCGGCGCGCTACGACGCAGGACATGCGGCGCGCGGGATTCGTCCAGCGCAAGAAGCGTAAGTAGCCCATGACCGTCGCCGACTCGATGCTCCAGACGATGGGCGGCTTGACGCTGCCAGCCGTCGCCGACTCCGAGAAGCTGGCCCTGACCAGCCT
>DATLIL010000949.1:0-2866 GCA_035539475.1 Polyangiaceae bacterium | reverse complement strand
CGCGTGGTCCGCGTGACGGCGCCGGCGGCAGCGGCTGGTAGCGCCGCGCACGGCCTGAACGCCGCTTGCCCGCGAGGCACGCTGCCGGACGCCAACGCTTGTGTCCCCGTGCCGCTGAACGCCGAGGCCGGGGGCCTGGCGCTGCCCGAGGAGCGCAACGCCCACCGCGATCGCCAGGGCCGCTGGCAGGAGTACGACCATATCCCGCGCCTGCCCGAACGACCGGAGGACTACCGTCAGTATCGGCTGCCGGTCCCGCCGCCCGCGGAGCAGTCGTTCGTGACGAGCGGCTACGACCTGCACCTGCCCGACGCCGAGCAACGTCGTGGCGCCGACCTGCACGCCGTCGGTCACGGTGGCATCGACATCGCCCAGAAGCGCGGCACCGAGGTCCACCTGGTGCGTCTCGAGCACCAGGAGGGTGATGCGTCCGTCGTCTACGTCGGGCCGCTCTTCGGCAACACCGTCGTCACCCGGCACCTCGTGCGTGAGGGCGGGCTGCAACGCGAATACGTCGTGCTCTTCGGTCACCTCGAGCGCGCCGCCAGCACCATAGCGAGGAGTACGGTCGTGCCCGACGGAACCGTGCTCGGTTTCGTGGGTGATTCAGGTAGCCCCGGCGCCGTGCATCTGCACTACGAAGCGCGCCGCGTACGCGAGGGTTACGAGGCGATGAAGCTCGAGCCAGGCGACATCACCAAGAACTCACGCACCGTGGCCTGCGATCCGAGAAACGTGCTGCCGTTGCTCTGAGCGAGCGCGCACTCTCTATGGAGGGTGACGTAGGTGCACGCACGACAGTGATCAGCTTGTACACACGAGTCTGATTCGTTTTGAAAAAAGCAGGCGTGTTACCTTTAGTGGAGCTGCATTCAGTGTGTGGTGCTGCCCTACCCTGTGGGCACCGATCACCCGCTGTCGAGGAGAAGTGCCCATGCGTGCTGCTCATTGGGTCATTGGATCGGCCGGCATCGCGCTGTGGGGGATCTTTGCCTGTAGTGCGCCCGGCGGCGGCGTGGAGCGCAGGCCTCCTGGCCCCGAGGGCAGCGGCAACAGCAGCGGCTCCGGCGGCAGCGGTGGCTCCATCGTCGTTCAGCCTGACGGCCCTGACCTGTGCGACCCGACGGCGCCGGATTCCCCGTGCTCGCCCGACGCTCCCGCGCCGCCCGGCTGCGGCGACGGGATGCTGACCGAAGACGAGGCCTGCGACGACGGCGGCACGGTCGCCGACGACGGCTGCGCTGCGAACTGTCTCGCGGTCGACCCGGGCTACTCGTGCCAGCCGCCAGGACAGCCCTGCCACCAGATCGCACGCTGTGGTGACAGCGTTGTCTCGCTGTCCGAGCCCTGCGACGACGGCAACGTCGCCGACGGCGACGGCTGCTCTGCCAAGTGCAAGCTCGAGATGGGCTTCAAGTGCGAGGGTCAGCCGAGCACGTGCAGTCCCACCACCTGCGGCGACGGCGTGAAGGAAGGGACCGAGGCGTGCGACGACGGCGCCTTCGCGCCCTTCGACGGCTGCTCCGCGACCTGTCAGGCCGAGCCGTCGTGCGGCGCCGGGGCCTGCACGTCGAGCTGCGGCGACGGCCTGATCATCGGCGAGGACTGCGACGACGGCAACAGCAACCCCGGCGACGGCTGCAGCGCGGACTGCGCGATCGAGCCCGGCTTCGACTGCACGGTGATCGTGCCCGAGTGCGAGCAGGTCAACGGCCAGTGCGTGCTGCGGGTCCCCGTGATTTACCGCGACTTCAACGCGGCGCACTCGGACTTCGAGGTGACGTGCACGCTCCCTGACACGGGCGTGGTCGAGGCCACGCTCGACGCGACGGGCAAACCCGTCCTGGCCGACGGTAGCAGCGTGTGCATCGCCTCGGCCGCGAGCTTCGCCGAGTGGTACAACAATCCGCCGATCGTGCGCGACCTCGTGCTGTGGGACAACGGCGCCGGCGGCTTCGTGAACCGCTGGGGGCCGAACGGCGAGCAGTGGGCGGCCTACACGAACGAGGTCTGGGCCAGCAACGACGTCAACACCTGCGCGCCCGACTGCGTGCCGTGCAGCTACAACCCGCTCTCCGGCTGCACCGTGGATCTCGTCTACTTCGACGGCACGCCCGTGTTCTACCCGATCGACGACGCTCCCGAAGCGCTCGACGACATGCGCTACCGCGCCCGGATCTCCGACGTCTACGGCTACGCCTCGATCCCCTTCGAGGACGCGATCATCCCCGGCGCGCCGGCCCACAACTTTCACTTCACGACCGAGGTTCACTACTGGTTCAAGTACGACGCCGCGGCCTCGGCCACGCTCGACTTCACCGGCGACGACGACGTGTGGGTCTTCGTCAACGGGAACCTCGCGCTCGACCTCGGCGGCCTGCATCCGCCGATGAGCGGCACCGTCACGATCGACGCCAGCACCGCCGCCGGCTACGGCCTCGAAGACGCCAACGTCTACCGCATCTCCATCTTTCACGCCGAGCGCCTGGTCGACGGCTCGAGCTTCAAGCTGACACTCTCCGGCTTCGAAACGGGCCGTAGCGACTGCACACCCGTCTGCGGCGACGGCATCGTCAGCCTCGGCGAGGAGTGCGATGACGGCGCCAACGACGGAGGCTACGGCGAGTGTGACGCCGGCTGCGTGCTCGGCCCGTACTGCGGCGACGGCATCGTACAAGAGGGCGAAGACTGCGACGACGGCAACCGCCTCGAAGGCGACGAGTGCGGCTCCGCCTGCCGTGTGATCGTCGTCAAGTAGTCCAAGCTAGTCCAAGCCAATCCAAGCTGATCCAAGCTGATCCAAGCTGACGGACCAGCCCCTTTTGGGGCGGTCCAAGCGGGCTACCTGCGCAGCAATGCCTACGGC
>DATLIL010000948.1:0-4485 GCA_035539475.1 Polyangiaceae bacterium | reverse complement strand
CGCTCGGGGTGATCATGAAGTAGAGCGAAATCGTATGCCGAAATGCGCCGCTCGGGGCCGCAGCGGCAGGCGCCGATCGGCACCGCCACGAACTCGGTTTGCGTGCGGCGAGCCCAGGGGCTCGAGGCCAGGCTCCTGGCCAGCGCCGGCCCGTCCCAGTCGTCACGGTCGACGTCGGTGAGCCCGATGCGCAGGCCGGCCAAGGGCTCGAGGTTCAGCAGCGCCAGATCGAGACCGCGGACCTTGCGCACGACACCCTCACGAGTGGCGACGCGACAAGACCCGAGCTGCCACAAGCCGAGGGCGGTCGAGAACTCGAGCGCCTCGGTCTCCAGCGGACCGGCGTCACCGTCCTCCTCGTAGTCGAAGTCGACGGCCCCCGACGTCAGCGAGCTCGACCCCGCCTGGGCCGAGAGCAGCGTCACCCCGGCGCGGCGCTCCAGGCGGCGGTGGCTCCGGCGACTCCGGCACCGATCACGACCAGACGCACGTCAGTCGCCCTTTCCAGGCGCCTGGCCGAGCTCGGCGCGCAGTGAGGCGATGGCGAAGGCTTCTTGCCGCACCTGCTCGGGGCCCTGCGCCGGCGCCCGCCGCCGGGCCGCACCCTCCAAGAAGCGAATGGCGAGCCCGAGCCCCTCCTGCGGGGAGCGCCCGGTCATGTCGGCGACGATGCGGCCGCAGCGTGCGGCGCAGCGCAGGCCGCCGCACGCGCCCAGGCCCAGCCGCGTACGACGCGAGACGTCGTCGACGGTGTGCGCGAACTCCTCCTTCACCGCGTAACGGATTTCTGCCTCCGTCACCGGCTCGCAGACGCAGACCACCGCGGCCTCGCGCGGGTTCTGCCGCATGCGCTCGACCAACCTCAGGCTGCGCGAGCCGTGCCGGTATTCGAGGCGCGTGGCGGTCACCGCCTCCATGCCGGCGCTGACCACGAGCTGCATCGGGTCGATCTGCTCGTCCCCGCCGGGCAGCGCGGCCGTGTGGGTACGGCAGGCCGCGCGCACCCGCAGCCGCGCGGCGATGACGTCCGTCATCTCCTCGGCGAACAGTCGGTAGCTGGCGAGCTTGCCGCCGATCATCGAGTACAGGCCGTCGACGCCGTTCTGGGCATGATCGACGATCTCGTGCTCGCGGCTGAGGTCGTTCTCGTTCTTGCCCCAGGCGTAGAGCGTGGGTCTGACGCCGCCCCACGTCCCGATCGCGCGCGCGCGCCAGATCGAGGGAAACACGCGGGCAACAGCCTGAAACAGGTAGCGCACCTCGTCCCCGGTCGCGAGCACGTCGTCGAGATCGCCGTAGTAATCGTCGTCGGTGGTGCCGAGCACGCTCATGTTCTGCCACGGCAGCAAGAACACCTGACGACCGTCGACCGCGCTCGTGAGGATGGCGTAGTTCGTCAGGCGGCGATCGAGGAACACGTGGATGCCCTTGCCGGGCCGGATCGCCGTCGCGCTCGGCGGGAGACCTCCAAGGCTCGCGGTGATGGGGGCCCAGGCGCCGGTGGCGTTGACGATCAGCCGACCGCTCAAGCTGCCGCTGACCCCGCTCCTGCGATCGCGAAAGCGCACACCCGTCGCGCGCCCGTCTTCGTGCACGATTTCCGTCACGGTCGTGTGCACGTGGATAGCGGCGCCGTGCTCGCGAGCATCGACCGCGTTGGCGATGCAAAGGCGCGCGCCGTCGATGCCCCACTCGTCGAAGGTGACGCCGCCCGCCGCTCCTGGCGCGAGCCCCGGCTCTAGCTCGACGAGCTCGCTGGCGTCGAGCCGCACGTGCGGCTTGCCGCGCTTGAGCGGCTGGTAGCGGTCGTAGATCGAGAAGAAGGCGTCGTAGGCGGTGAGCGTCGCTTCGGCGAGCAAGGCGTTCTGCTTGAACACCGGCATCAGGAACGGGATCCTGAAAAGCAGATGGGGAGCGACGCGCTGGATGTGACCCGAGTCCAGACACGAGCTGTAGGTCACGTCGGGGTCGTAGCTGAGATAGCGCGGACCGCCGTGGATCATCCCCGAAGAGTTGCCGCTCGCACCAAACGCCAGGTCATTGCGCTCGAACAGCGCGACCGACAGCCCGCGCAAGGCCGCGTCGCGAGCCACGCCCGTGCCGTTGACGCCTCCCCCGATGACGATCACGTCGACGTCGGCGGGACGCTGGCGGAGATCGAGGTCGGGGCCCATGGACAACCGAGCCTAGACCAGAAAACTTGGCCGACGGCGTAGCCCTCCCTACAACCGGGGGGTGCGTCGAGTGGTCTCTGACGTCAGGCCCATTGGCCGACGAGCGGCACTGAGCTTGGTGCTGGTGCTGGCCGCGGCCTGTCCCGCGGCCGCGGGCCCCCGGGGCCGGCCGCGCGTTTCGCTCGACAGCCTGGTTTTCCCCACGGGTCTGCAACGAGCCGGGGAGCTCGAGCGGCATCTGAAGCACGTTCTCCGGCGCGAGGCGCGGCGAGCCGATTGGGGAGCCGGCGCGCACGCCAAGATCGAGTACCGGTTCATCGTCGAGGAGCTCTCCGTAACGGTGGACGGAAGCGTGCTGCGGGTGCGCTGCACGGCGCTGGGCCGGCTGCCCAAGGGCAAGAGCGCGCGCAGCCGGATCGAATACGGCGGCTCGCCCGCTCGGCGGACCGAGGAGATCAAGAAGGTGCTCGAGATCGTCGCTCGCGGCGTGATCACGCGCCTGGCCGAGCTCGAGCGTCATCGACGACTGGGTCGTTAGCCCCGTTTGAGCTAACTTGGGGGACCTCCGATGGCGGTCGCCCAGGGAAATTGCCCGAACTGCGGAGCGCCGATCGCCTTCGAAGTCGGGTCGTCGCTGGCGAAGGTCTGCGAGTACTGCCGGCACACCGTCCTGCGCTCCGATCGCGGGCTCGAGAACCTGGGCAAGGTCGCCGACCTTGCTCACACGCCCTCGCTCATCGCCGTGGGCGACGAGGGCTCACTCGGTGGTCGGCCGTTCCAGGTGCTCGGCCGCGTCCAGCTCGATCACGGCGCCGGTCCCTGGGACGAGTACTACGTCGCGCTCGACGGCGGTCAGTCGTGGGGCTGGCTCGCCTTTGCACAGGGCCACTGGTACGCGACCAGCCCCACACAGAGCACCGGGATCCCCGACTACCAGAACCTCCAGCCCGAGCGCGATCTGACACTGGGACAGGCCGGCTTCTTCCGCGTGGCGGAGGTGAAGAGCGCCACCATCACGTCCACCGAAGGTGAGCTCCCCGGTCTCATCCGCGCCGGCCAGCACCGCTACTACGCCGATTGCTACGGCCCGAACCTCGGCTTCGCCACGATCGACTACGGCGATTTCAGCGCCTACCCCGTGGTCTTTCTCGGTTGGGTCTTCGCCGAGACTCAGCTTCAGGTCCAGAAGTTCGGACCGCGCAGCATCCACAAGGTCAAGATGCAGTCGCTGCGCTGCCCCAACTGCGGCGGCGACGTGCCCAGCCTGAGCGGTGAGCGCGCCGAGCGCCTGGGCTGCCCCTACTGCGGCGCCGTCAGTGACATCGCCGGGCAGCGCGTGATCGCCCAGCAGGAGGCGGCGCGCCAGCAGCCGGACATCCCGATCGGCGCGCGCGCCACGTTCGACAATGTCGTCTACGTCTGCATCGCTTACATGCGCCGCGGCTCGAACTTCGACGGCGATCACTTCTCGTGGGAGGAGTACCTGCTCTGGTCGGAAGGCATCGGCTACCGCTGGCTGGTCAAGGATCCCGAGAGCGGCTGGAGCTGGGTCGTGCCGGTCAACCTGGCCGAGGTCGATCTGCGTCACTTCCCCGATCACGTGTCGTGGGGCGACCGCTCGTACAACCTGCGCAACCGCAACACGGCGACGGTCGAATACGTGCTCGGCGAGGTCTACTGGAAGGTCGGCGTCGGCGATCAGACTCAGGTGATGGACTTCACTCACGCCCGTGACGTGCTTGGCCGCGAGTCCAGCGCTCGCGAAGTGCACTGGAGCTTCTCTTCGCCCATGCCCTGGCCGGTGATCGCGCAGGCATTCGGTTTACCCGTCGAGGGCCCCGGCTCACGTTTCGGCGCCCCGGAGAGCAGCCAGAGCTCCGCCTCGTACACGAGCGCGATCTTCTGGGTGGTCGTGATCGTGCTCTTCATCTGCGCCGCGATCGCGTTCGACGACGGTGACGACGACGGCGGCGGCGGCGGCGTGTTCATCTTCCGGGGCGGCGGCATATCGGGCGGAAAGTGAGCTCTCCTCCCGGCTACGTCCGAGCCGGATCGGAAGGCGAGTCCGTACCCGGGATCAGGCCGGTCACGCTGCTCGCCGCGCAGGTCGTGCTGACGACGGCGTTACTCGTGGCCGCCGCGCGAGAGCTCTTGCTGCGCGCACCGCCACTTTACCTCGCGCCGCTCGACCTTGGCATGAGCGCGCGCTTCTGGGGCCTCGCGCTCGGTCTCGGCCTCGGTGCGCTCGCGGCCAGGCGCTGGCATGCGCGCGCGGCAGCGGCGATCTGGAGCCTCGCCGCGATCGGCGTAC
>DATLIL010000947.1:0-2483 GCA_035539475.1 Polyangiaceae bacterium | reverse complement strand
CGCCGGCGCTGCCCGCTGGTCCCTCGGCAGGCGGCGCCGGCGTGCTCGCATCACTACAAGCCGCAACGGCGACGGCACCAGCGCACGCGAGAAGCGGCAGGCGAAACTCGAACAATTTCATCGACCACTAGTGACGCGGCGCGACCGAAACGGGTCGACTTTCAGTCTCATTGCTCAGTTCGATGTGCAGGGATAAACTCTGCCCATGGAGCGTGATGGCCTGGGTGGGCTGAAATGGATCCGGCGCCGCTGGCGTCCCACGGGCCTGACCGCCATCCTCCTGCTCGCGGCGAATGCGTCGTGCGGGCTCTCCGCAGGCGATTCCAGCGCCGAGGCGAGCGGTACACACACAGGCGCGGGGACCAGCGGCACGGGAGGCTCTGGTTCGAGTGGCGGCACGGTGGGGCTCGGCGGCTCGGCTGGCGCGGGCGCCGTCCTGAACACGGGCGGCGAGCTCAGCTTCGGTGGCAGCATTGGCGCTGGCGGCGACTGCGCGACGGACGGGTCGCCCCTGGCCGACCAGGTCGTCTCCGAGATTGGCGCGCAACGCGTGTTCTATAGCTGGACCACCGACGAACAGGTGGCCGAGCTCCGCGACGGTGGCCCGCTCTTCAGCCGGAGCGAGAGGCCCGGAATGGGTCGCGGTCTGGCCTTCACCGAGCTCGAAGCCTTCGCGGCCGCTGGCGATACCGCGGAGCAACAGCTCGCCGCAGAGCTCGAGAGCGTCGTCTTCGAGATGGCGCGATTTACCTGGACCAACCCCTGGGCAACGCTGCTCGGTTGGCCGGGCGAAACCTACGGCACGCAGCTGCTCGAGATCGAGCTCAAGCCCGAAGCCTGGATCGCTGTTTTCAGGGCAGACACTTTGTTCGTCCTCGACGCGCAGGGCGAGGTCGTCCCGATCGAAACGGCGCTGGCAAGTCCCGAGAAGATCGGCGCGATCTACTACCTGTCGCGCGGGGAAGAGACGGCGGGCTACTGCGGCACGTTCTCGTACGGCTCGGTCGGCTTTCGCGAGTTCATCCTCGGCAACATCTCCATGGTGCAGCGCTGGTCACTGGCCACCCCGGCCATCGCGCAACGCCTGGAGGACGACATCACGGCGCTCCGGGAATTCGAGGAAATACTCGCCTGTGTCTCGGTCATCGATCAGAGCTCGTGGTCGAGCCAGGTCTCGTGCGACTGGGGCCTCGACTACTCGCCCGGAAATTTCATGACCGACTACGACTTCTCGCTGGGCATCCCGAGTGAGCTCTACTGGCCCACGCCGGAGAACATCGAGGCGTTGATCGCCGCGCTCGAGGCGAGCACGCCCACGGGTGAGCCGCTCGAAGTGACCCCCTAGCGTGGAAGTCGTCGGTAAAGACGTCGCGCTCAGCTTGCTCGCCGAGCACAGGCGCACCTTGCTGGCGGGCGGCCAGAGCTGCGTGATGTGCGCGCTGGCAAGGATCGAGGACGACGGTTGCGTTGCCCGGAGCCGGCACGCCGTCGTGAGGCTGGACCGCTTCGCCTGCCGCTACGGTCACCTGATGGTGATCCCTCGCGTGCACGTCGAGCGGATGAGCGAGCTCGACTGGGAAGTCTTCATCGACGTGCAACGGCTCGTGTTCGAGGCGGCCCGCGCTGTCGAGACCTGCCTCAAGCCGGCGCGCGTGTTCACCGCGACGCTGGGAGCGGCGGCCGAGCTTCCCCAGACCTACTCGCACTATCACGTTCACGTGATCCCGGTCGCCGAGACCGACGAACGCTCGCGGCCGGCTCGGGTGCTCAGCTGGTCGGAAGGCGTCGTGATCTACGACGACGACGAGGCGTCACGTATGTGCCGGGAGCTCGTCGCGAGCTGGCCTCGAAGCGGGTGATGACCCGCGCACTGATCCTCGTGACCAGCCCGGCGCTGAGCGCGCTCGATGATTTTCTCGAGCTCGCAGGCTGGATCACCGATCTCGACCCGGAGACGGCGGTGTACGTCGTGTCTGATCTGGCCGGAGCCGACGCGAGCGCCAACGTTCCCGACGTCCCGACCGTGACGGTCTCGCCGGCGCCGCTGCGCAGATTTCGACCACGTCGTGGACCCGTGTTCCAGGGGCAGCACGTCTCCAAGTCCACCGAGTACCGCGCGCTCGAGGCCGCCGGCCTGCCCGTGCCGCGCTGGACACGGCTCTTGCCCAATCGAGCACCGAAGGTCGACGGCTTCCCGCCGTACGTCGTCACGAAGCCGGACTACGGAGCGCAAGGGGCGGACGTGCGCATCGAGCAGCGCGACACGGTGAGCTGGACCCCACCACGAACCGCGCGCAGCCTCAACTTTGGCGGGCCGTTCAACCCGCGCCTGGTGCAGGAGTTCGTGTACACGGGGCCCTGGCCCCGAAGTCATCGTGTGGTGACGTTGTTCGGCAGCGTCTTGTGGGCGGATCGCACCGAAGCGGGTCACGATCGGCCTCCGCTGCGCGACCGCAACGACTTCCACGGGCAGAGCATCGTGT
>DATLIL010000946.1:0-1843 GCA_035539475.1 Polyangiaceae bacterium | reverse complement strand
GGGGAGCGCCGAGACCCGCTCTCCTCGCGCTGCTCTTCGCCCTGGCTTGCTCGTCGCCCAAACGCGACGCTACCGAACACGCCACGTTGCCCCCGGGCGTCGTGGCACGGGTCGCCGACCTCGATATCGCTGCAACGACCGTCGCCGAAATTGCTCGAGCGCAGACGGTCTCGGCGCCGACCGCAGCCGAGCGAGCGATCAGCGACGCCGTGTTCGCTGCCGCGCTGAGCGCGGAGCCTGGCCGCCGCGACGCAGCCGCCGTTGCAACTCGCTCGGCTCACGCGCGCGCGCTGGTGGAGGCGCTGCAAGAGGCCGCTGCCGAAACCGGTCCCGCAAGCGACGAGGAGATCGAAAAGCTCACGGCCGAGCGCTGGACCGAGCTCGATCGACCGGTGGCGGTGCGCACGATCCACGCCGTTGCCCTGGTAAAAAAGCCAGAAGACGACGCTGCTGCGCGCGAGCTCGCCGAGCGCGTGGCACGCGAAGTCGCCGGGGTACGTGAGCCGGACGCGTTTCTGAAGCAGGCACGGGCGCTGGCGGGTGGCCCTGTCGAGCTCAGGGTCGAACGCCTACCGCTCGTGGTGCCCGATGGTCGCACGCTCGAGCCGAACGGCGCGGCAGGCGACGCGCGCTTCGACGAAGATTTCACCCGTGCGGCTCACGCGCTCGTAGCGGCAGGTGATCAGAGCCCGCTGGTCAAGACGCGCTTCGGCTATCACGTCATCATGCTCGAGGAGCGCCAGCCAGAGCACCGGCTTTCGCTCGAGGAGCGGCGGCGCCTCCTCGGACCGGTCGCGATCGCGCGTCGTGCCGAGCGACAGATCAAGGGATTGCTGAAGTCGCTGCGCGACGAGACCGCGCTCGACGTGACGCGCGGCGCGGAGCAACTGACGGCGCAGGTCGGCGTCGCTCCATGACGCGGCGGCGCGCATCGCTGGCCCCCAGAGACCAGGCCACCTCGGCTTTTTCGGGGATCTTGCTGCGCCTGTGCGACACGACCGCGGCGCTCGCGGTCGCGCTCGTCGACGCTGAAGGGGAGACCGTCGACTACGCCGGCTTTCTCGCGCCCTACGACACGCGGGTGGTCGCCGCGGAGCTCCAGATCATCATCAAGCTGGCGCGTCAGAGCGCCCTGACGGGCGGCGTGGAACAGCTCGTCGCGCGTGCTGCTCGTCGCACCTTCTCGCTGATCGCGCTCAGCCACGAATACGTGTTGGTGCTCGTGCTCCCACGTTGTGGGTTTCGCGTCTCGCGCCGCGCAGTGGCCGAAGCCGTTCGCGAGATCGAGGCCGAGGCGGGCCTCACGTACGCGAGCGGCGCGCGCAGCAGGTTCGAACGCTGGTCGCACGTCGAAGTGAAGACCGCGCGTGGCAACACGCGACGGCCCGAGGCGATCTGGATTCAAGGCGGCTGGCACAGCCTGATCATCCTCGGACGCTTTCACTCGAGCGATCTCGAGCGCCGTGAGGTCGGCTATCGCGCCCGTTTGCTGAGCGGAGCCGAGTTTGCGCTCGTGCGCGAGCCCCTCGGAAAGTGGTTTGCCGAGGATCTTTGAGCTCCGCGGCCCTTGACGGGCTCTGCGGCAGGCCAAATCTTGTTCGGGTTGAACGCTCGCGTCGGTCGCCTCACCCCCGCGGTGGGAGGCCGAAATGACCGTGGGACGGAGGCGAGCGGGGCCCGGAGAGGTGCTCGGCTCCAGAGCGCTCCAAGACCCCCTCTTGTAACCCCGCGGAATCGCAATACTTTTTGAAAAGTTAAAGATTTGGGTTGCGCGTGGACGCGTTGCGATCCAGATAACCGACCCCGCCGACACGAGCCCCTGTGTCAGGCGGCGGTCGAAACC
>DATLIL010000945.1:0-3984 GCA_035539475.1 Polyangiaceae bacterium | reverse complement strand
GAGAGACCCTTCCTGGCGCCGGCGGCGGACGGCTGGGCGCTGGTTTTCACCGATTACGACGTGCTGCGCGCGGCGACCGTGAGCGCGGCGGGAGTCGTCGAGGTGAGTGCCGGCGAGCTGGGCCCGGCGGCTGGCTCGACGGAGATCTATCTCACGGCGCTCGAGGCCGTCGCGGACGGTTACGTGCTGCTGGGCAATGGCTACAACGAAGGCGGCTGGCGGGGGCGCCATCTGGATCAAACGCTCGCTCCCACGGCCGACTGGGTGAGCTTGAGCGACGAGGGCTCCAGTGCTGCTGCTGCCTGGGGTGCCGGTGCGCTGCTCGCGGCGTTTGCTTCGGCCGCGGACGACAACGCGCCGCAGATCCAGCGTCTCGATGGAAACGTTGCCGTGCTCGACGACGAGCCGACGACCCTTTCGTTCAAGCCGATCGAGCAGAAGGCTCCGCTCGTCGCACGCGGAGCCGATGCGTGGCTCGTGCTCTGGCACGAGACGGACTTCAAGACGTCGAGCATCCGCTGGCAGTTGCTCGACGACGCGGGCGCACCGCTCTCGCCCGAGCCGACGGACCTTTTCGTCGGCGCGCCCGGCTACGCCCAGACGCTCGCGCTGGCGGGCTCGGGCTGCGGCTGGCTCGTGGTGTGGGAGGACGACGCGGGCCGACTCCTCGCCACACGCCTGGACAGCAGCGGCGCGGTGCTCGACGACGAGCCGCTCGAGCTCGATGAGTCCGGAGGCGGCAACGGCGTGGACGCCACCTTCGACGGCACCCACTGGGTCATCGCCTGGGTCGGGCAGGACAACTACAACCAGGGCGAGGCCACGATCCTTCGCGTGAGCACGGAAGGAGAGTTCGTCGACGGCGGTCCAATCGTCGTGTCCGGGGACAGCGTGGTGGGGTTCGCCGGCGTCCAGGTCGAGGCCGACGACGAGGGTTACGCCGTCTCGTGGCAGGCCGACAACGGCGGCGTCTTCCTGAGCCGGGTGGATCGGTCGGGAACGCCGCTCGCCGGTGCTCCGCAGGCGTTGCTCGCCGCGGGCGCGCCAGTGGGAACTCAGAAGGTCGACTATCTCGGCGGCAATGGCTGGCTGGTCTGGGAGCGCAACGAGATCGAGCACAACCTGAATTTTTTGCAGCTCGCTTCGGGTCAGTCGTCCCAGATCCTGGGGAACCTGGGCTACCAGGGCTGGGATGTGATCGCGATGCGCGAGCGCGCTCTCGTCACCATGGTCGGCGATGATCCCTCGTTGCTGTCGTTCTGGCTCGGCGGCAGCACCGATCCTGCCGTGCTCGTGCTGGAGCTGATCCTTTCGGGTGCCCTGATCTCCTCGCCGCGGCTCGCGGTGCAAAGTGGCCTCGAGGGCCTGGTCGCGTTCGAGTCCTACGAACGAACGGGAGTCGTTGCCAGCACGCGTATCAAGACCGCGACCCTCACGCGGAGCCCTGACGGCGCGGTGGATCCGGATGACACCGTGGATCTCGCGCTGGGGTGCTCTCCGACGAGCGAGGGCGGCAGCGAAGGCGACGGCAACGGCGGCGACAGCAACGGCAACGCGGGAGAGCAGGGTACCGGCAACGCTAATGGTGCCGGAGAAACCGGCGCCGGTGGCGAAGCGGAAGGCGGCCTCGGCGGCGCGGACGGCGCTGCACCAGGTTCGAGTCGTGACAAGGACCGCTACTCGAGCTGCGGCTGCCGCACCGTCGGTCAGAGCTCGCACTCGCCCTGGCTGCTGCTCGCTTTCGTCGCAGCGGCTCTCGCGCGCCGGCGGGGCCGTGCAATCACTGCCTCTCCGCGCTAGAATCCTTTCATGGTGGCCTGGCGGACGGCTCTGGGGTTTGGGCTTTTTGCTCTGGGATGCGCCGACCCCCTCGACGTGGTCGGTGTGCAGCAGCGGGTGAGTGAGCAACGCTTCGAGGATCCGCTCAAAGACGACAACCTCGCTGACAAACATCCGGAATACGATCCGGAGCGAACCGTCGAAGAGTCGTTCGACGGCTGCCGGGTGACCCTGAATAAGAGTGCCAGCGTCACGCGGCTCACGATCACCAAGCTCGAGGGCGACGATGCCTGGCTCGCAGGGCGCGTCTTTCCGACGCGGGCAGCGGCCCTGGAGGCGCTCGGCGATCGCCCCGTGTTGCCCTCGATGGAAGTCGTGAACGGCGGGCTCAAGCCGTTCAACGACGGGCTCTACGCCGCGGTGGAGCTCGCCGCCGAGACGGGCAAGGCGCCGCTCTTTCGCGACCTGCTCGCCGAGCTCGTCACGCGAGCCGCGAGCGGCGCAGCTGGAGAGCGCACTCTGGCGAACGAGGCTGCCGCCGACATCGGCGCCGCGCTGCTGCTCGCGGGCGAGGATCCGGACGTCTCCGCGTCTCAGCTCGACGCCGCCCAGAGCCGCGCGGACGCCTTCGTCGACGACGGCCTCTTCGCCAAGCCCATCGGCTTCTACACCTGGACACCTGAGCTCGAGAGGATCTTCACCCGCGACCGCTGGCTGCAGCGCCAGCAGCCGTTCGGGCCCGTGGCGGCGACGGCGCTGGCCCTCGCTGAAAGCCCGTCGCTCGGCGACCGCTACGCGGCGATGCTGTCACTCTATGCCGGGCTGACCGACCCGTTCTACGACGCCTCTCCGCTCGAGCTTGCGCGCTACGTCCCCGACGCCTCGGCGCTCGACGACGTGTCCGCCATCGAGGACGCCTTTCGGAACGACCACCCCGTCGCCTTTCCAGAGGTCCCCTCGTGCAACTCGGCAGCCGCGTACATGCCCGCCTCGGAGAGCGCCGAGAATCGCATGATACGAACGCTCCTCTGCACGCGCGGCCTCGCCCCCGGGGAGAACTTGCTCGACGCGCTGATCCTGAGCATCCAGAACGGTGAGCTCGATCTGACGCCGCGGGAGGACTCGGGTTGGTACGATCACCAGCTCTACGCGCTCGAGACGCTGCTGGCGCCGGACAAGGCAGCGGAGTCGGACCACCTGCTGCTCACGCGCGAGTACAAGGAGAAGCTCGTCGAGACGTTCAAGAGCCTGATCGTCCAGACGCGAGAGACCCACGTGAAGCAGGTGGGCGTCGTCGGCGTCGCGACGTCGGCGGAGGCGCCCGTCCGGGAGTACAACGTCTACCCGAAGCTCGTGGTCGAGCCGTTTCCCACCTTCTACCTGCGCACGGCCCGCGCGTATCAGTTCGTGACCGGCGTGATCAGCGCGGCCCTCGGTCAGGAATTCCTCGACACGACGGCGCGCCTGCTCGAGGACGGGACGCGCCACGACCAGCCCCTTGGCGACGAGCTCCGCGACAAGACCGAGTTGCTCTACGGCCTCCACCTGCTGGCCGCGGATTCACTGGGTGCCGCGGATCAGCTCACCGACGAGGAGCTCCCCGTCGACTCGCGCGAGGACGCACGCGCCCGGGCCCGGACCTGGATCGCCGAATTTCGCTCCGACATGGATGTGAATCGCGACCCGCGCGTCAGCCTGCCGGTCGCCGTCGAGGACAACGGTTCGGGGGAGCAAGCGGTGTACTGGGCTGTCGTGGGCGTGAAGGTCCTGCGCATGCATGCGAGCTTTCCGGAGTCCCACCGTCCGGAAATCGTCGGCGCCGTGAGCGAGCAGCAGTTCGAGCGGTGCGTCCATCGGGACTGGGTCGACTACGAGCCGTACCTGCTGGTCGAGCAGACCATCGAGGCACGGCGATCCGCGGCCCTGCCACCGCTCACCCGCGACGAGTTCCGCGGCCTGTGCGACGACCACGAGACCGCGGAGGCGATCCGCACGGCGTTCGAGTCGGCGCCGTGATGGCAGGTCGTTCGGCCCTGATCGCGCTGGGCCTGCTCGCCAGCAGTTGCTCGTACGGTCTCTTTCAGACGGGTCACACCCAGGCGCCGGGCACCTTCTCCGGCTCCATCGCGGTCACGGCCATCAACAACGAGCTCAGCGACAGCAACGGTCGCGGTATCGAGACCAACACGGCCGCCGAACCGGCGC
>DATLIL010000944.1:0-2202 GCA_035539475.1 Polyangiaceae bacterium | reverse complement strand
TGCCATGCCCGACCATGTAAAGAGCGGCGTCCGGCCGATCACTCTTTTTGTTCGATGCCCACCAGATTGGCGACCTTGCGCGCGTAGGCGCTGTTCGGCTGCGCGGCGATCAGCGCTCGCGCGAGCCGTTCCGCTCCGGCGCGGTTGCCACGGGCGAGCTCGGCTTCGACGCGCAGCACGGCCGCTTCAGGCCCCAGGATCGCGCGTGGCCAGCGCTGGGCGAACTCATCGAGCACGGCGATGGCGGCGCCTGGCTTCTTTGCCGCCACCAGCGCGCGTGCGCGATCGAGCTCGGCGACCTCGCTCGCCACGCTGGACGGCGCCGCCGGCGGAGGCTCCGGCTCGGGGGCGGCCGAGGCCACACTCGGCAACGGTGCCGCCGAGCGCGAAGGCGCCACTGGCATGCGAGGCAGAGCCTCGACGTCGATGACCGGCGTGCTCGCGCTGGCGCTCGCCGACGGGGCCGGCACGACGGCCGGCGCTGCACTGCGAGGCGGCGCAGCCGCAACGTGCGTCGAGCTCGTCGTGACGACGCTGGCCACGGCGTACGTCGATTGCACCGCGGCCGGCGTCTCCGGGCGAACGACCGTCGTCACCACGGCTCCGCTGATCACGGCGCTCGCGCCAAGCCCCACGATCACCGCTTTGCTGAGGCCGACGACGCCGACCGTACCCGCGGTCGAGCCCGCTGCGATGGATCCCGCTGCGACGGAGCCTGCTGCGACGGAGCTTGCTGCCACCGAGCCGGCAGCGACCGAACCCGCGCCGGCTCCACAGCCGCGGTGGGCTCCGCAGCAGCGGGATCCGCCGGCGCCGACCGTGCCGGCCGATCCGACGCTTGCGCTCGCGACGCTTGCCACGGCCGTCACGCCGATCAGCGCCGCCGGAACGCCCAGAGCCAGCGCGGCCTGACGTAGCGCGGCCGGCGGTGCCTGATCGTCGTCGGCGGAGCGCAGGAGCGAGACCTCGAGATCATCGCGCTGGAGGTCCTTCAGAGGGATCAGATCCTTCATCGCAACCTCCCACTCGCGCGGCGTACCGCTTCACCGAACTGTTCCCGAGCGCGGCGTAGCCGTGACGCCACCGTGCCGACGGGAATGCTCAGAGTTTCGGCGATCTCCGGCACGGATAGACCTTCGAGCTCGAACAGCACGAAGGCCGTGCGCAGGTCATGCGTCAGCCCGTCCAGTATCAGATCGAGGAGCTCGCGCTGCCGTTTCTGCTCGAGCAAGTTCTCGGCGCTCGGCGCGACCGAGGCCTGGTCGGGCAGGGGCACGTCGCCCAGCGACTCGTGCTGGAAGATCGCTCCACGTCGAAAGTTGGATGCCACACGCACGGCGACGCCATAGAGGAACTGTCGCTCGTGCCCCGGCTGGATGTCCCTGAGCTTAGCGGCAGCGATGATGAAGACCTCCTGAGCGGCGTCGTCGGCCGAACGAGGTGGGACACCAAAGCGCCTGACCGCGCGCCACACGACCTGGAAGTGGTCGCGCAGCAGCGCCGCGACCTGGAGGTTCGCCTCGCCCGCGGAGGTCGTTGCGTCGACTTCCGCGCCGAGCGCGGCGGCGTCGTTCAGGGAGGCGAGGGGGGTGGAGAGCAACTCAGGCTCCATGTAAGCCGGGCCGGCATTCGATCACTACCAGCGTGTCTGGACGGACAGACGGGCGAAGGCGCCGCCGGCCGGCACGTCGAAGACCGTATTTCCAGCGAGCTCCGAGCCGAAATAGAAGCTATCCCGGCGCAGATGAAGCCGGCCTCCAGCTTCCAGTATGACTGCAAGGGGATCGAGGACGGCGAGCTCTCCACGCGCGGAAGCGCCGACGGACCACCAGGGCGTCGTCGTGCTCGTCGACTGCTCGATGTCAGATCCGTCGGCCTCGAGGACACCGCCCTCGAACAGCCCACAGGGCCGCAGCGCGATCGAGCGGCCCGCGCGTAACCTGAGCGGACAGAAGCTGCCTCGCACGACACTCCAGCGAAAGTGAGCCGCTCCCTCCGCGTTCTCGGCCTCGTCCGGCAGCGTGCTCTCGGCGCCCAGGCTCGCGAGCGGGCTGAACAGGCTTTCGAAGTTCCATTCCGCGGTGAGCTCGAAGGCGCCTGACAAGGCGGCGCTTGGGGAGACGCCACCGTTGACGCTCGCCCCGGCACCAATGCCCAGGCGGAGAGGCTTCGGTCGTTCTTTCTGCGCTCGCGGCACAGCGG
>DATLIL010000943.1:0-5301 GCA_035539475.1 Polyangiaceae bacterium | reverse complement strand
GCTCGAGGCGCTAGATTTCGAGAGCATCCAGAAGCAGCTAGCGGTCAACGCCCTCGGTCCGCTGCGCGTGACGGCGGCCCTGCGCCGGCGCCTGGAGAAGGGAGCGAAGGTCGGCTTCATCACCAGCCGCATGGGCTCGATCGACGACAACTCTTCGGGCGGCTACTACGGCTACCGCATGAGCAAGGCGGCCCTGAACATGGCGGCCAAGTCGCTGGCCGTCGATCTGAAGCCCGCCGGGGTGGCCGTCGCCATCCTGCACCCGGGCATGGTCAAGACGGACATGGTCGCCGGTCACGGTCAGGTCGAGCCGGACGACGCGGCGCGCGGCCTTCTGGCGCGGCTGGACGAGCTCACCCTGGAGAGCAGCGGCGGCTTCTGGCACGCCAACGGCCAGCGCCTGCCCTGGTGACGCTCCGTCAGGCGGAGCGCCGGGTCGTGTCGGCAGCGAGCGCCGTCTCGAAGCTCTCGACCTCGAGTCGCGAGCCGATCACCAGCGGGCAGCGCTCATGACCGCTCTCCGGTGCGACCTCGAGCGGATCGCCTGATCCGGTCGTGGCGGCACCTCCGGCGGCGCGAAAGACGAAGGCCATCGGGTTCACCTCGTATTGCAACCTGAGCTTGCCCTTGGCGGCGCGTGCGTCGGCCGGGTAGGCGAACACTCCTCCCTGCACCAGCGCGCGGTGTGCGTCGGCCACGAAGGCACCCGCGTAGCGCTGGCTGTAGGCGCGGCCGAACAGGCCGGACTTGAGCCCGGCGAGCCAGATCTGGGCAGGCTCCGGCCAGTCGAAGACGCGGCCCTCGTTCAGCGAATAGATCGTGCCACTCGGCGGACAGGCGAGGACCTGCTCCGAGGCAACGAAACAATCGAGCTCCGGGCGCCAGACGAAGGAATCGACCCGCTCGCGATTGGCCAGGACGAGCAGCGTGGAGCTCGAGTAGAGCAGGTAACCCGCCGCCACGAGCTCGGCCCCGGGCTGCAGCGACGACGCTCGCGTGCTGCCCGCCCAGGGTGCGATACCGAAGATCGACCCGGTCAAGCCGTGGGCCTCGAGGTTGGCCGTACCGTCCAGCGGATCGAAGAACACGAAGCGCTCCGGGGAGTGCGAGCGAAAGTCGAGCGCCTCGCGCAGCTCCTCGCTGAGCACGCCGCCGCAACAGCTCTCCTTGGCGAGCTCAGCCACGAAGAGATCGTTGGCAAAGGCATCGAGCTCGTGCACGAGCTCGCCGTGCACGTTGCGCGGTCTGCTGCCGGCACATCCCAGGAAGTCGTAGTCGTAGCTCGTGCTGGCCACGTTCGCGCCGCTCAGGGCGCGCGCCACTCCACTGCCGGCGCGGGCCAGAGCAGCGATCAGACGAGCATCGTGCGCCTCGAAGTCGGAGGCAGCCAGAAAACTCTCCAGGCTTATCGTGTCTTTCATTATGGACCCACGATCACGTGGTGCAAGTTCGAGGCCGCGCGTCATACGGGGTTGGCACGAGCAGTGCACTGGCGCGTGCATGGCCATGCGTGCGCTTACCTTCCCGGCCCCCGTTTTCAGCGAGCTGTCTTCCAGCGAGCTTGCCCGAATAGCGATCGAGTCCGGCCAGTGTAGTCGTACAGCGCATGGCGCCCTCGTCTTGCTCACCGGCAAGTTCACCGGTCGCTCGCCGGGCGATCGCTTCATCGTGAAGGATGATTGGACGGCGCCTCGGGTCGAGTGGAACTCCACCAATGTGGCGATTTCACCCGAGAATTTCGCGGCGCTCGAGACTCACCTCAGGCAGCACCTGCGCCAGCAGCCGAGCTACGAGATCCGCGTTCACGCCGGCGGCCCGGCGGGCAGCGCTGTGCGGCTCGTGACTACATCGCCGGCGCACGCGCTGTTCAGCCGACATCTCTTTCAGTCGCAGCAGCCGAACGCTGACAGCGAAACGCCTCTGACGATTCTGCATAGCCCGGACTGCGCTGCCATACCGGCGCTGCACGGGACCAAATCCGCCACATTCATCGTGCTCAATCCTGCCACACGTACCATCCTGATCGGTGGCACCGGCTACGCGGGCGAGATCAAGAAGGCGGTCTTCTCGCTGCTCAACTTCCTGCTGCCCGAGCACGGCATCCTGCCGATGCACGCCGCGGTCAACGTCGGCGCGGGCGGCGACTCGGCCTTGTTCTTCGGGCTCTCCGGGACCGGCAAGACGACGCTCTCGGCGGATCCCGAGCGCTACCTGCTCGGCGATGATGAACATGCCTGGTCGGACGACGGATTGTTCAACCTGGAGGGTGGCTGCTACGCCAAGACCATCAACCTGAGCGAGCGCGACGAGCCTCAGATCTGGGGAGCCGTGCATCGGCCGCTGACGGTGCTCGAGAACGTGATCGTCGACGAGCGCGGCCAGGTGGACTTCGCAAGCGCTTCGCTCACCGAGAACACGCGCGCGGCCTATCCGCTCTCCGCCCTGCCGATGGTGTGGCACGAGCCGGTGGTCGCGGCGCCGGGGCACGTCATCTTCTTGACCGCGGACGCCTTCGGCGTCTTGCCGCCGCTGGCGAAGCTGTCACTCGAGCAGGCGGTCTACTACTTCCTGTCAGGCTACACGGCGAAGGTGGCGGGCACAGAGCGCGGCCTGCTGCAGCCGACTCCGACGTTCAGCACCTGCTTCGGCGCGCCGTTCATGCCCCGACCACCGACATTGTACGCACGCCTGCTCGAGCGCCGTGTCGCCGCCTCGAACGCCCGCGTCTGGCTGGTCAACACCGGCTGGACGGGAGGCCCGTACGGCGAGGGCCAGCGCATGCCCATCGGGGAGACGAGGCGCATGGTGCGAGCAATCCTCGGCGGCGAGCTCGACCACGCGCCCACCGTGACCGAGCCCTGGTTCGGACTGGAAGTGCCGAGCGCAGTGCCCGGCGTGAGGACCTCCGTGCTGGACGCGAAGGCGAGCTGGCGGGACCCGGCGCGCTACGACCGTGAGGCCTCCGCGCTGGCCCAGCGCTTCCTCGATAACTTCGAAAAGTATGCGACCGGCGTGAGCAAGGACGTCCTCGCCGCGGCTCCGCGCCCGCGCTGAATCTCCTTGTCCGGGCGCCCTCGCCTCCCGTAATGTCCTTGCCTTTAAGGCGAGGAGCATTCCGTGAAACGCATCCTGAAGATCGTACTGGGCGTCGTAGGTGGCGTGGTTGGACTCGTGGCCGTGGGCGGCGGCGCGTTCGTCGGTCTCAAGGTGCACGCCTTCAACTCGAGCATGGACCGCGTCTACGACGTGCCTCTGCCCAAGGTCGAGCGCACGGCCGACGCGGTAGCGCTGGCGCGTGGCAAGCACCTGATGGAATCGATCGCTGCTTGCAGCGTCGGCGACTGCCACGGCGAGGATACGGGCGGCGGTAAGTCGATCGAGATCGGTCCGCTGGGTACGTTCACCGGCCCCAACATCTCCGCGGGCGGCCTGGGCGCGGCCTATTCGGATGCGGAAATTTTCCGGTTGATCCGCCATGGCCTCAAGAAGGATGGTCGGTCTGTTCGCTTCATGCCGGCGCACGAGATCAACTGGCTACCGGACAGCGATCTCACCGCCATCATCTCCTACCTGCGCACGATGCCACCGGTGCAGAAACCGAATGGTCCGATGGAACTGGGACTCCTCGCCAAGGTCCTCGACAGCCAGGACATGATCATCATCGATGTCGCTCGCCGCATCGATCATTCGAAGACCGATATCGCGCCGCCCCCGGCCCCCACCGTTGCCTACGGGAGTTACATCGGCAGGGCCTGTACCAACTGTCACGGCGCGACTCTCGGCGGCGGCCCGATCCCCGGCGCTCCCCCCGAGATGGCCGTTCCGCTCAACCTCACACCCGACGCGACCGGCCTCAAGGGCTGGACCTTCGAGGACTTCGAGAAGGTCATGGCGACCGGCGTGCGCAAGAATGGCAAGAAGCTCGACGCGATGATGCCCGTCGCCGCGCTGAACAAGATGGACGAAACCGAGAAGAAAGCCCTCTGGGCCTATCTGCAATCGGTCCCCCCCAAACCCTTCGGTTCACGATGAAAAACCAACTCAGCCGCCGCCACTTGTTCGTCCTCGGAGCCTCGACCCTCGCCGTCCTCGGCGCCACGGCCTGCAAGAAAGGGCCGCCGTCGTCCTGCGGGGACGTGAGCGGCCTGTCCGCGGCCGACGCCGAGCTCAGGAAGACGCTCGAGTACGTCGATCAATCGCCGATCGCGGCGCAGACCTGCGAGAAGTGCCAGCAGTGGATCGAGCCTGCGTCAGCCGACCAGTGCGGAGGCTGCAAGGTGATGAAGGGGCCGGTGCACCCGAACGGCCACTGCAAGGTGTTCGTCGCCAAGACGTAGCGGCTCACCACCAGCGAACCCACATGCTCGCTCCTCTTCCTACGTGAGGAGCGCTGTCGAGCTTCGTCCTGCATGATTTCTGCGGTGGCACGCGTCGTGCTATTCCAAGGACATGCGGACACGACTCGAGCCCTGGCGGCATCGCCTGCTGGCGTTGATCGGAGCGGCCCCGTTGATTTGCTGCGGAGGCACCTCCTTCGAGGGCGAAGGCGACGACGGCGGTTCGGGCGGTACGACCAACAAGGGCGGCTCGAGCAGCAACGGAGGCACGACGTCGGGCAAGGGCGGCACCGTCAGTACGGGAGGCACCGTCAGTACGGGAGGTACCGTCAGTACGGGAGGTACCGTCAGTACGGGAGGCACCGTCAACGTCGGTGGCACCGTCAGCAGCGGCGGGAGCGCCATGGGCGGCAGTGCGTCCTTCCCTTGCAACAATCCGCAGCCGCTCAGTCCCGACTACGACAGCGGCTTCGAGCAGTGCGACGGCTTCATCCATCGCCCGAAGGTCGCCGAGTGCCACCTCGGATTGCCGCGCGACATGACCTGGCAGCCGAACGAGTTCGACACCTGCACGGCCGACAGCGACTGCATGGCGGCCGCCTACGGCTACTGCGACATCGCGAGCGGCAGCCAGGTACCGGGACGCGTCTGCCAGTACGGCTGCATCAGCGACGGCGACTGCGGAGCGGGCGCGCTGTGCCTGTGCGGAACGCCGGTGGGCCACTGCGTCGCGACGAGCTGCGCGAGCGACGCAGATTGCGGTGACGGCTTCTTGTGCACGAGCTACTCCGGCGAAACCTGCGGCCAGCTCAGCGGCTTCGCCTGCCAGAGCCCCGGCGACACCTGCGGCGGCGACACCGATTGCGCGCCCGGCTACTGCAGCCCATCGGCCAACGGCCCTCGAGAATGTTCGACGAACTGCGCCGTCCCGGGGCGGCCCTTCCTGGTCGGAAACGAGGCCAGG
>DATLIL010000942.1:0-6064 GCA_035539475.1 Polyangiaceae bacterium | reverse complement strand
GTGGTGCTGTGCGAGGTAGCGTGTGGGCGGACCCTCGTTCGTGCGGACACGCTCGATGCCTTCGTCAGCGCCGCGCGTCGCGGGCTGACGGAAATCCCGAACGAAGAGCGACACCTACCGGACGCGCTGCGGAGCACCCTCCAGCGTGCGCTGGATCGAGACCCCTCGCGCCGCCCCTCGGCGGGCGAGCTCGCCGAAAGCCTCGAGAACGTCGCAGGGTCCGCCGGTCGCAGCGCGCTTGCAGCCTTCGCCGCCAAGACTCGAGCGCCGGCGAGTCTCCGGCCCCGACGCGTCTGGAGCATCTTGACCCTTTCCGCGTCGCGGGCGTCCCGCCCCAGCCTCGCCGCTCCACCTCTCCCGGCTGCCAGCTGGCTGCGAAGGCTACCGCACATATCGCCACGCGAGCTGCCCCCACCGCCTCCCAGCAGCCAGGGCGTGGCGCGCCCGAGCTCCGTTGACCCGAGCACGGACGAGCCTCAGCACGTCCTCTCCGAGCTCGTGGGGCGCGCGGTCGTGCATGGAGAGCATGCCGCTCGTGACTTCATCCGCGACTTCCCGCCGTCGGCGATCATGGATGCGCTGAGCGAACAACCGCAAGTTCGCGCGCAGCTCCTGGCGCTCACCACGGGTATCAAGCGAGAAATTGCCTTGAAGAAGTCCGCGCAACTCGCGGCCGAAGATCTGCAGATCGCGCTCGACGAAGGCGTGACCGACGCCGAGGCCGTAACTCAGGCGCTCACGCGCTGCCTCGGGACGCCCAACAGGAGCAGCAAACCACCGATGCAGATGGCAATGTCAGCCACGTTGAAGACCGGCCAGTGACGCACGTGCAGGAAGTCGATCACGTAGCCGCGCGCCAGGCGGTCGATCACGTTGCCGAGGGCACCGCCGAGCACGAATAGCCCACCGACTCGCTGCAGGCCGCTGAGCACTTGCCAGCGCGTGAAGACGAAAGCCCCGATCGCGAGCAGGCCTGCGACCATGAGCGCCGACAGCAACCAGAGACGGGGTTCGGGATCCACGTGCCGGTGCAGCAGGCTGAACGCCGTATCCGTGTTCTCGGCGTAGCGGAGCTCGAAGATCCCCGGCAGCATCTCGAGCGCCCCCTGGCCCTCCAGGTGAGTCTTGGCCAGGTGCTTCGTGCCGTGATCGCAGCTCACGAGGAGCATGACGGACAGCGCGGCGGCCGCGGTCTTCGCCCAGGACATGTGCCGACTGAAACGCCTCTCCTGTCGGGGCTATTCCCGCCTACGGCGCAGCTGATGCACAATGTCCCGGCCGTGCTGCGAAGGACCTCCACCCTCGTCGATCGCGTTTGCGTCGCGCTGATCGCCTGCAGCCTGTTCGTCGGCTGCATGGGAGACAGCGAGAGGGACGAGAGCAAGCCCGCGGCGGGCGCGGGAACCAGCAGCGGCGGCTCCAGTCAGGGCGGCGGCGGTAGCACTGCCCAGGGCGGTAGCACCGCCCAGGGTGGTGACAGCGCTCAGGGAGGTGGCGGCAGCAGCCAGGGTGGCACGGCCCAAGGCGCCGCCGGCTCTCCGACGTGCCCGCCTGCGCCGGCGCCCTTCACGAATCCAGAGGGTTGTCCCGAGCAACAGCCGATCTACCAGGGGCCGCAGGGGTCCTGTGAGCTCGATTTCAGCGTGGTCTGCAACCTCTACGTATCGACCCAGAACGCTTGCCCTGCTGCGACGTTGCCGGCCGCTTTCTCGTGTTGCCAGGGTAACTGGCAAGGCGCTCCTTGCTACGAGGGCGCCGGCGGAAACGGGGCTGGTGGTGGCGGCGGGGAGGCACCGTGAGGCACCTCCCCGCAACCACGCTTCACTGGGCGGAGCTCAGCGTTCGCCGATGATCGTGAAGATGCAACCGTCCCGATCGATGTCGGACGTCGGATGGTCGTTCTTCACGGTCACGTTGCGAAAGCCGACACGCTCGAGCAGGAGCGCGAGCTCGTTGGGAAAGTAGACGTTTTCCCGCAGGTGCAGGACCTCGCTACTTTCCAGCGCACCGTCGCGGAACGATTCCGCGATCATCTCGCGCATCACGCTGGGGTCGAGTGGATCGAACGAGAGCACGCGCCCACGCAAGCGCAGCGCGCTACCGTCCGAAGCCACCCGAGGCTCATAGGGTTCCGGCACGGGCTCAGGCAGCTTGGCCCGCTGTTCCGGGAGCCAGTACTGCCAGAAGCTCGCGTCGTCCCAGGGCAGGTGCAGATCGATCACCACGGCGCCGCCGGGCTCGAGGTGCGCGAGCACCCGGCGCAGGCCTTCTTCGTCCTGCGCGCGCTCTCCGCCGATGCCGAACGCTCCACACAAGTAGATCGTCCGGTAGCGTCGAGGCACCTCGAGCTCGTGAAAAGCCTGGCGATACAGCCTCGGCTGCAAGCCTTCACGCTGAGCAGCCGTTCTGCACAGCGCCAGCATGTCTTCCGACACGTCGGCGCCGTCCACGTCCAGGCCCGCGCGCAGGTAGGGCAGGAGCAAACGCCCCGTCCCACAACCGACGTCGAGCACGGGCTGCCCGTACTGCTCGATCCAGGCTCGGAAGTAGTCCACCTCCGAGCCACCCTGGACAAACTCCGCCCACCATCTGGCGACCACACCGTAGTGCCAGGTCGCCGTATTCAACTGTCGAACCATGATTCTTGCTCTTTGAACTGAGAACGAAACAAAACGTCATCGGCTCGCACGCCAGTGCGCACGAGCAACTGGGCGAATCGTGAGCGACACCGCAGACGCGGGTCAGCTCACCCGGCGCTCGCTCCATTCCGCAATGAACGCGTTCTCAGCCGCGAAGACGCAGCCGAAGCGGAACCGAGGAGCAGACGAGGGGGTTCGCAAGGGCTGTCATGGTTCAAGAAGGCTAATTCCGGCACCCTACGGGAGTCAACGCGCATAATGGCCCCGCTTCATGCTTGCCGTGGACCTACTGCTTCGCGCCGCGCGCTCGCGCCCCGGCGTGCGCATGGAAGTCCTGTGGCGCCGCGACTTCACCGACGAACGCATCGCCGAGCTTCACGCGATGTCCTGCAAGCTGATGGCCGAGGACCTGGTGCACTTCCGCGTGCACGCGCAGACCAACGACGTGGTGCACGTCTTCCGCCGGGTCGACACCGGCGAGCTCGTGGGCTTTCAGTTCTGGCGCACCGCGCCCATGCAGCTGGCGAGCTGCCGGGCCATCGTGGGCGGCAAACTACGGATGCTGCCCGAGTTCCGCGGCCGCGGCCTGCACCTGCTCTCGGGTCTCTCGTTCTTCCTTCAGAGCAAGGCCCGGAGCCCGCTGACCAGGTACTACCGGCTGTCGATCGCGAGCCTGTTCGGCTTCGTTTCCATCACGGAGGCTCTGCAGGAGTACCGGGTACTGGATCCCCGAGACCAAAGTCGGGAGGGCCGAGCCGTGGCTGCCGCTTTCAGCGAACTGGCCGAGGAGAGCCACTACCGGGTGGATCCGGCGACTGGCCTCGTCTTCGTCGACATCTTCATGACGCCCGAGACGCTGGCCGGCTTTGGACCCTCGTACTTCGAGCGGCGAGCAGCCCGGCGCTACGCCGAGATCAACCCGAGCTACCGCTCCAACGGCTGCTACGTGGGTTTCTGGTGCCGTTTCACCCCGAAAAACCTGCTGGCACTGACCCGCACGATCGGCCTCAAACTGTTCAGCGGCTAGACGCGGGCGATCGCCTCCTCCAGCGCGAGCGCGGCGTGGTTCGGGGCGCGACTGCGCAAGCGGAGGAGCTGGTAGTTCACCGCTGGAAGGCCGCGAAGCCTTCGCAGCACGGTGTCTCGTGGCGGCGTGCAGAAGTCGTTGACGACCGCCACACCCATGCCGAGCTGGGCGAAGCGCATCATGAGCTCCCAGCCGTTGGCCTCGACTGCCGGTGACCAGGCGAGTCCGGCGCTCGCCCAGGCCTGGGCCAGAGCAGCACGTAACGGTCGTCCCGCCGACGGAACGATGAGAGGCTCATCGCGCAAGTCGGTGATCGAAAGTGAGCGCTTGCCGGCGAGGCGATGGCCGCGAGGCATGACCACCGCCGCACCGACTGTTGCTACACGGCGCGCGACGACGTCGGGCGGGACATCGTCGACGACCGTCACCGCCAGGTGAGCTTCTCCGAGTTGAACCGCCGCGATGGCCTGGTCGCGGTCACGCGTCAGGACGCGCAGCTTGCCCTGCTTGGTTCGTTGAAAGGCCTTGAGAGCGTCACTCAGCAGGTTCAGGAAGGTGCCCTCGCCCGCCGCGAGCACCACCACGGGCTCACCGCTCCCCGGCCTGAGCTCTTCGAGGAAATGCTGCGTGCGCTCTTGTTGCTCGCGGCCGAAGGCGAGCAGTTTGCGGCCCTGAACCGTGAGCTCGAGAACGCGCCCCCGGCGCACGTACAGCGGCGCACCGAGCGACTCCCCGAGCTTGCGGATCTGAACGTGGAGCGCCGGCTGCGAAATGTGAAGACGCTCGGCGGCGCGCGTGAAGTTCATCGTCTCGGCGAATGCCACGAAGGCGCGCAGCCACTCGGAATCAATCATCACCTTTCGTTATAGTCGATTGCCAAGCAATAGTGGTGCTGCATGTCTGCGCCGGGCATGGTGTGGCCATGACAAAGCATCAAACAGCATCCGTTCTCGGCATCGACATTGGCCGGGTCATCATCAACGCCGCCGACTCCTCGGGTAAGGCGGATACGTCCTTCTTGAGCGGAACCGAGGAAGCCGCTCTGGCGACCCCCGCCAGCGAGGGCGCTTTCGAAGCAATCGCCGAGCTCGTTCGCGCGTTCGAGGGCCGGGTCTGGCTCGTTTCGAAATGCGGTCCCCGGATCCAGCAGCTGACGCGCCGCTGGTTACGACGGCACGAGTTTCACGAACGCACCGGACTGAGACCGGACCGCGTTCGGTTCTGCCTGAAGCGCCCGGAGAAGCGCGACCATTGCGCCGCCATCGGCGCGACGCACTTCGTCGACGATCGTCTCGACGTGCTGGAGCACCTGGTCGGGCTGGTCCCTCACCTGTATTGGTTCGGGCATCAGTCCGGCAGCGTCGCGACGCCGAGCTGGACCAGGCGCACGCGAGACTGGAGCGAGGCCAGGCGAGCGATCCTCAGCGCTCTGCCGGATCGAACCGCAGAAAGCGCGCTGGCACATGCTCGGTGAGCCAGACACCGTTCTCGGAGCGAAAGAACTCGTGGCCCTCGCGGTTCATCGCCGCCGCATCCACCTCGAGCAGGACGGGCTTGCCACGGCGCTGGCCGACCACCAGCGCCGTGGCAGGCGTCGCCGACAGGTGAACGTGGTGGCGCTCCCCTCGCAGCAGGCCCTGGGCGCGTATGGAGGGGATGAAGCGTTCGACGGTGCCGTGATACAGGACGTCGGGCGGTGTCATCGCGACGTAGCCGAGATCTACGTCCACGGAGTGACCCTGGTTTGCGCGGATCATCGCGCCGTCGGGGCTGAGCGCGAAGCGTTGCTTGTCGCTCTCTCGCACGATGCGCTCGAGCGTCTCGCGGTCGATCACCTTACCGTGAGCAGCGAACGCACGCAGCAGGAGCTCGACCGAGACCCAACCGTTCGCGTCCAGCGTCAGGCCGACGGAGCCCGGCTCGTGGCGCAGGACGAAGCTCAGGAACTTGGAGAGATGCTGCGCCTCGCTCACGGTCCCGCAGAATACATTCTTCCGAGCTAGGACGCCCGCCTGCGGCGACGGCGGACGAGCGACGTCGCCGCCAGCGCAACGCCGAGCAGCCATGCTGGACTGCGGGTGCCCGGTCGCGACACGGCACAGCTGGACTCGTTCCCGCTGCGCGGCGCGGCGGCAAAACTCGTGTTCCCGCCGGTACCAGCGCCGCCCGCCATACCTGTCATGCCGGCGCTGCCGCCGCTGCCCGAGGTAGCTCCGGCCGCTCCCGCGCTGCTGGCTCCTGCGCTGCCGCCGACACTTGCGCCACCCGAGCCTGCCGCTCCCGCGCTACCGGCGCTCCCCGAGTCGCCGCCGCTGGCAGCCCCGCTGCTTCCACCCAAACCTGCGCTGCCGCCAGTCCCGCCGCCGCCAGTCCCGCCGCCGCCAGTCCCGCCGCCGCC